>CAXEUQ010000001.1:0-16435 GCA_963999425.1 uncultured Candidatus Poseidoniales archaeon
GCCGATGAGACCGTTTTCGGGGCTGTTTGACGAGGAATCAGGAATCGTCGCAGTTGACATGACCTCGCCGGACCAGATTCCCGAAGGCGTGGACCCCGATTCCTGCACCATCCTCCACGCGGTCAACCTGTCCGGCCACGGACCCGAAGCACTCGCGCAAATCAAGCAACTGCTCGACTCTCGCTGTTCGGGCTGGAGGAACATGACCTCATCTAGACGCTCGACGGAGTCAATTCTACTGCATCCATGCTCGCATGAGCAGCGAGTAGACGCCACCGCGTATATCGATGCAGGCATAAGTCTGGCCGGAGCACATGTGATCTCAGACTACTATCTGAGTGATGCTGCGGTGGATACCGGCAGGGCTGCAGCCAAGGCGCTGACTAAGAATCGCTGACATCGAGACTCGACTCGGCCGCGGCCAGACAAGCCAGCAAATCGTCAACTGTCGAGCGTACAGTCTCCATCTTCTCTCCGGAGACCGTGATTCTCAACTCAGCAGAATCACCCTCGCCTGATATCTCGGCTTCGAACGAGTCGGGATCATCAGGCGAGATGGCTGCCAGCAGGCTGCGGGCCCGCTGCTCACTGCCGCACCAGACGATCTCAGCCTCAATCCCGCCCATGCATCGCGATCAGCACATCGGTTTTCGCTGCTGCGGTCGCCGCCTTCTTGAAGTGAAGCCCTCTCGCCCACGCATGACCGACTCGATTCCTCCAATCACTACAGCGGAATCAGTAGCATCAGGGCATCCGGACAAGCTCTGTGATGCAATCTCGGATGCCATTCTCGATGCTTGCCTGAGTATTGATTCCAATGCACGGGTGGCTGTCGAGACCCTCGTCAAGGGCATGGATGGCAGAGCAGCGATAGTTCTCGCCGGTGAAGTCAGTCTCAACGGAGCGGCCCCGGACTACGAGTCGGTAGCGCGAGACACCGCTGCTTCAATCGGCTATGACGATCATGCAATCGGTATGGATGCCACTTCCCCGGAACTTTGTGAGGTCCACACCTACATCACCACTCAATCGCAGTACATCAGCCAGGGAGTCGACGGTGACTTGGATTCCCAAGGAGCCGGTGACCAGGGCATCATGTTCGGATTCGCATGCAATGAAACCGAGGACACCGATGAGCTGAGAGGCCGAAACTTCCCGATAGCAGCCGCCCTGTCCCAGAGACTGACCCGACGACTCGACATGATTCAGGAGTCCGGTGAGATACCTTGGATGCGACCCGACGGCAAGAGCCAGGTCTCGGTGAGGTTGGATGGCAACCGCATAGAGAACGGTGACGGAGGACGCTACCCAGAGGCTGTGGACACCATCGTCATCGCGGTACAGCACGCCAAGGACGCAGGCGGATTCTCACCGAATGAGGAAGCCCAGAGGAAATTCATCAGAGACACGGTGTGGGAGCAGGTGGTCAAGCATGCTATTCCTGAGCGCTGGCTCGAGGGATTCGATACCGCGAAGCTGATTGTCAATGGCACCGGCTCGTTCCCCGACCCCGGAGGCCCCTACTCGGATGCCGGGCTCACTGGACGCAAAATCATCGTCGACACATATGGTGGGGGGATGCACGGAGGAGGGGCGTTCAGCGGCAAGGACCCATCCAAAGTTGACCGCACCGCGGCCTATCATGCCAGATGGGCAGCCAAGCATGTGGTCGCTGCAGGCCTTGCCGACCGCTGTGAGGTCCAGGTCTCATACGCAATCGGTATAGCCCGGCCTGTGGGCCTACTCGTCAACACCTTCGGAACCGGTACAATCTCTGATTTGGAACTCTCGAGAAGAATCCAGAGCGCATTCGACTGGAGGCCAGCAGCGATGATTCGAGACCTCGACCTAAATCGACCAATCTACCGGGTAACTGCATCAGGCGGGCACTTCGGCCGCAGCCCGACAGAGGAAGGGCACTTCCCGTGGGAGAGAATCCACGAAGATCGCATCGAGGCGCTACTGTCCTGAAGTTTGTAAAATCCACTTGCAGAGCAGTTGGTTCGGGCTGAGAACAATATCGTGGGGAATTTCATAGAGAACTCAAGATAACCTATCTCGGACTAGTCCGGCCAATATCTATGACACGATAGGGCCTTGGTCGAGCATGGTTCGAAGGCCCGCCCAAGATAGATACAAACTGCCGACTAGGCATGATAGGATTCACAATACTCGAAAGAAGCAGCTGACGCTGTTCCTAGCATCCATCATGGTAGCATCCCTGTTCGCGCCTTCACTGACTACTGATGTCTCGTTCCTCGAACCATCCGAGACCCGTCATGAGACTGCGAATAACACGCTAGACCACACGTCGACCCAGACCATCATGTCGAACCTGAACACATCCAACCCGGTCGAGATTACCGGTGTGATGGACGACCTGAGCAGGGTTCACTTGGTCTGGATTGAGAACGGCTCGCAGCCGATGCTGCAGTATGCCCTAATCTCGACCAGTGGAATCGACACTGTGCTAATCTCAAACACCCTCATTGGAGCCAACAATTCCACTGCAATCTCCAGCCCATCTCTGGTCGTGGACTCAAACAGGAGAGCCCATATCGTATGGGCTATCACAGACATCGAGATTCTGTATATCCTACTCGACCCATCACTGGACGACCTCGACGGGGATGCCGGCGAGACCGCAAACATGACTCTGGCATCCCATATTGTGGCGGACGGTTCGGGAATTCGCAACGACCCAGACATCGCCATCGACTCCCACGACGGAGCTCATGTGGTCTGGGTCGACACCTACGACCCTCAGGGCCTGTACTTCGGCACACCGCTAATCTACTACACTATGCTCACATACGACTCGTCTGGCAACTTCAATGTCGAGATTAACAACTCGATTATCACCCCGGCTCTGGGACACAAGGGCAACCCTGCGGTCTCAATCGGATCCAACAACACTGTCATTGTGGTCTGGGAGGACACTCGCGGCAGCCTAATCGAGTATGTCGGGCTGCTCGACACCTCGGGCTCGATGACCACCGAGTGGGAGGATATGTGCGCTGTGTTCTACGGCGGCAACCTGACCAGCGGAGAGTACTTCGATGGCGTCAAGCCGATGCTCGAGGCTGCTAGCATCACCGTTCTCGAGACTCTCTATGCAATCAGCGGTACGATGTCGCACGCGGCGGATCACAAGAATTGCGAGGACGGCTACTTCGCCGGTGGTAACGGAACCGAAGGCCCCAGATCCACTCACCTAGGGCAGAACACCACGGACACCACCGGCGGAATCCGCAGTTTGGGCGCAGTGATGTACAACAACTCCTCATTGACTATCCCCTCCGACTGGGGGTACTACAGCGAGATGTGGGGCCCAGGGTCAACTTGGGCATGCCTCTCATGGCGCGATAACACAGGGTTGACCCCAGGAAATCCAGCCACTGCAGTTGATCACCGCTGGAACCCCAACGCTACCAAACTAATCATCCCGGTCTCAGATGAGGGCCCGTATGGCGGCTCGGGCAACGGAGCTCAGGCTCAGGAGGCGAATGACTACCAGAGCATCAGTGAGGCCCACGATGCGTGCGTCAGAGCCGGAATCATCCCCATAGCGGTCGCCGGGACTACCTCCTACGGTGCCAACACCGTTTGGGCCAATGACACTCATGTACGCTCGCACATGATGGACCTCGCTCAGTGTGCGAGCAACACCACTGGAATCCACGATAGGACCTGCGACGACTCTTCAGTCAGCACTACTCACGCAGGTGGAGACATGTTCCTCTACCCGACTGACAACATGGCCAACTTCGAAGGCGACTTCGAGTCGGGCCACCTGACAAATGGATGGGGGGTTTCGAGCAGCACCAACAACACCTGGTTCGTCGAGGCCGCCAACAACGGCATCGTTTACTCGAGCGCCAACCTGTGCGATATCGGCGGTACTACGGGCAACCCATCGTTCTACTCTCTGTCTTGCAATTACACGCATCCTGCCGGAGAGACCGTCGACCTCACGGTGACCGTGGACAACTGGGCATCCGAGTTCAGTATGGATGTGGTACTACCCGACGGCTCTGTGGCCTCGTTCAACAGCAGCTCGGTCTACAATCAATTCAACGGAGTTCTAGTGAGTTTCACAGGTTCGGGCAACTACACAATCTACCTGAACGACTCGTATGGTGACGGCGGGACTTCGGTTTCCGCCGACTACACCTACATCTCCGCAACTAACCCATCCTCGACACCTATCTCTGGCACCTACTCGGCCAGATCCGGAGACATCTCTGATGGCGAGAGCACGAGTCTCGAATTCACAGGGGTGACGGCCAATGGTACCATGAGTTTCTCCTACAATGTCTCTACAGAGGCTGGTTATGACTTCCTGACTTTCTCCATAGATGGAGTCCAGTTAGCGCAATGGTCTGGAACCCAGAGTGGGAACTTCTCAACTCCTTTATCCCTAGGTCAGCACACTCTGAAATGGACTTACGTGAAGGATGGCAGCATCAGTTCTGGAAGCGATGCCGCTTGGATAGACGATGTGGTGATTCCACTAGCGAACTACACTCAGGAGATGCAGGCTCTCGTTCAGTCCATCATCGCCCTGACCACGGCCACAGGCTCCACTGAGACATTCCTGACAGTCCTCAACCCCTATTCCCTGCTGAACAACCCGCGCTCGACTTGGAATCCAGGGGACTCAGCCACATCGATAGACCCCGACTCCGGGCAATATGTAGAGGACATCGGCCCCTCATTGGACTATGTCTGGCAGGACAATATCGGCTGGGACACCATCGGACACTTCGTGCTAGTGAACGACACTAGACTGACCAACGGGCACGGCTGGAGCTCAAGCCCTGACGTCAATGTCGACGATGAAGGCAATATCCATGTCGTCTGGGTCGACGGTCGCTCGACTATACCTAGCAAAGTCGGCCCTTCTCAGTTGCACTATATGCAAATAGATCTCGACAGAGCCGGGATACTCGATGGAGAGCACGACGGTTTGGACATGAGTGAAGTCGCTGTTGTATCCGATTCTGCAGTGCTAGGCTCTGACATGACTTGGGGGTCCAACCCGAGAGTCGATTTCGATAACGACGGTTCTATCCACATCACCTGGTTCGAATCCTCTCCTCAGACTGATCAGGAGAGGAGCAGTGTGGAATTGAGATGGACCAGAATCCTATCGCCAAATCTGATTGATGGCCAGTTGCCACTAGGAAGGACTCTGGAACAGGCGTACGGAGTCATCAATACTAGGATTATCGCAGCCAGCAATGACAACCTGATGGGAGTCTTCGGGACTGGTCTTGACACCAGTTCTCAGCCTATTGTGAACTTCGACTGGCCCAACAGAGACATCATCTGGACCACTCCGGATTGCTCTCAAGAATCTACTACCAAGCAGAAGTGGGACGTCTGCATGTGGTCCGAAAGCGTCTACAACATGGCAATCGAATTGAATCCCGGAACAGACGACCAGATTACACTCCAGCCGGGTCAGTCTGCTGATATCGGAATGCTGCTGAGAGGAATCAGAATCCCCGGAGGCAGCGATATTGTAGTCTCTGACACCTCCGAAGTCCCGGAGCACTGGCAAGTAGTGGTCGGGTTCTCTCAGACATATCAGAGCACTACCACTCTAGTCGAAGGGTCGACCTCCGACCTCGATTTGTTCATCCGAGCGCCTAGCCTCCAGCAGGTGAACGAGGACCAGAGTTTCGAACTCTCTGTCATCGTCAGCTCCTCAAGCAAGGCAGAAGCCACGACCAGCAGGACATTCACCTTCGATCTTGTAAATCAAGGAGACTGGAACGATGACGACGGAGACGGAATCCTAGACTACGAGGATGATTGCCAGTTCGGCGAGTCCGGATGGATCTCCGATGTCGACACCGACCACGACGGTGACGGCTGTAGAGATTCAACTGAGGACCTCAATGACGACAACGACGACTACCTAGACGTCGATGACTCATGTCCTACAGGCCACATGGGAGAACACATCGACCTCGACGGCGATGGTTGTGATGACGTTCATGAGGACCCAGATAACGACGGCGATGGAGTCGAGAACCATCTCGACCTGTGCCCCAATGGGGCTCAGTACTGGTCTTCGTTCTCTGAGGATCATGACGGCGATGGTTGCCGAGATGCCGACGAGGACGACAACGATGACAACGACCCGTATCTCGATGCTGAAGACGACTGCCCCTCTGGAATCTCATGGTGGAACAGCATCCTGTTCGACCATGACGGTGACGGCTGTCACAATCTGGAAGACCCCGATGATGACAATGACCAGATTCCTGACCACGACGATTTGTGTCCAATGGGCATGACGGTTTGGTTCTCTGAGCCTGCGAGTGATTACGACTCGGACGGATGTCATGATTTCAGCGAGGACTATGATAGGGACAACGATGAGGTCCTCGACTTGGAGGATAGTTGCCCGACAGGGATGCTCGGATGGATCTCTACTCCACTCAATGACTGGGATTCGGACGGCTGCCACGATGAATACGAGGATCTCGACGATGATGACGATGGTTTACACGACTGGGAGGACTCATGCGTCAGGAGTTCAGCCATCGGAGATTCACATACCGATGGAGACGGCGATGGCTGCGATGATTACACCGAAGACAATGACCTCGATAACGACGGCATCGAGAATGCATTTGACAACTGTGAAGGAGATCAGACCTCCACTTGGGTCTCGACTATCGAGGAGGACTACGACTCGGATGGATGCATCGATTCATTGGATTATGACGACGATGGAGACGGGGTGTTCGATGCGGATGACAAATGTCCTCGCAGCGTCAGCGTGACTTCGGACTTCGATAGAGACGGCTGTGACGACGCCACTGAGGACTGGGACGACGATGGAGATGGAGTCCCAGATTCATCGGACAATTGCCCGCTGGGCCTGATGAACTGGGATTCCACATCTGATTCCGACATTGATGGCGATGGTTGCATGGATTCTCTTGAGGACGACCGAGTGACTGGCCGACTGCTGCACACACTGCGCAGCAACGCGTTCATGACCCTGATGCTGGTGAGCGTTACGGCGCTATTGATCACCGGCATGGTTCTGTCAGCCAGACGCGAACGAATAGGATTGCATGTTTCCGATCAGACCTGGGCGGTTGAGGATTCTTTGACCACTGATTCCCAATCGAGGACATCGAGGGAAGAGAGTGAAGAGGAGAAGTTCCAGCAACTATCCGATGTGGGTTACTCCCCTGAGGCCGCCAGAGCCATACTCAGCAGTGAGGATAAATTGAGGAATCAATGAGGGCCCGAACAACTAGGAATCATTTTCTTAACCTCACGGGCTCACCACCGTCTTGGGGTTACCTATGAGAGCTGTAAGGATAGAATGTGCCTCGCCTTCTCTGGAGGGCGACCCGAGAGCGCAGTTCGCATCTCAATTCATCACTTGGGACTACCGAGGAATTCTCGACTCACCCACCGGCGGCTTGCGCATGATGTGCGAATGTGTTTCAGCAGGTGTAGAACTCCCGTCCGAAAGTTTCGAAATAGGTGGAGTAACTCTGGTAGAAGTCCTTGAGGAATGGAAGACGGAATATCTTACTCATCACCTTCTGGTGCTAGAATTCGACGCTAGTTTGGTTGAACCCTATTTCTCTAACAATGACATGACCATCATGTCGGGAACCAATTACACCCCCTCGGAGGGCTTGGTTCTGCAAGTCACTGGAAGACACTCATCGCTAGCAAAGTTGCTGCATGGAATTAGGAACAGTCTACCTGTCGAGCGAGTAACTTCGGCTAGGAAGTCGGAGGGAATATCTAGCGACGGCCCGACCCTGCAGCAGCACCTAATCATCAGGACGGCTTACGATAACGGATGGTACGAGGTACCCAAGAGAATCTCGATACGCGGACTAGCAAACAAACTAGGCCTTTCGAAATCCACTCTGGCCGACCAATTGGTGAAGGCCGAGAGCCTAGTTGTTAGCGGATTCCTAGGCAGAGACAAGACCTAGGCGAAAGCATCCAGCCTCATTTGCCGGCCCCGCTTGACGAACCATGAGTTCCGAAGATCGTCTGGGGCGGAGACCCTTGGAGCGACATATCCTATCGCCTGCTCGAGGTTGTCGAACTCCTTGGCAGAACCTCTCATGGCCTCGCGAACGGTCTCTCGGATTAGCCAGACACCGACCGGGGCCCAGTACTCTGGCCCTATGTCTCTCCAGATTAGACAGGCACCTGAGCGGCGAATCTTATCCATGTGCTCGAGCACACCCAGTCTGGCCGAGTAGTATGCCCCGGTAATCCGGTGAGCGTATTCCTTGCGCGGCTCTAGATCCTCCCAGTCGCCTAGCACCTTGCCCGTACCGGTCCACACACTTCCTCGGGTCCACGCCTCGAGCATATGGAAGGCCCACAGACCAGGAGTGAGAATGACATGGAACCTATTGTCGAGATAAGTGGCCTCGTAGACCTGAACTTTGTCCAGAGATGGATAGTGCCTGACCTTGTTCCAGAGCTGCTTGCTAAGCATATCATCGGTAGCGGTGATACCCCATCTGGTAGGTACCAACTTTCTGTTACCTGCTCTTCCCAGCAAGCCCGCTGAAAGCAGACGCGATATCTGCGCTTCGCCGATGGATGCATTAGTCAACTCACCCATCGCATCTCCGGCCAGCAAGTCGTCCTCATTGGCGATGGAGTCGACCTTGCGTGGAACACTGGCATGTCCGACTACCTCGGCCCGCAGAACCTCTCCCGAGGGGCCGAGGGGGGTGCTCATACTGTCGAAGGTGGGGCTGCGACCCACCGCGATAGGTCGTGCGAAGTCCAACTCCACATCCACGCTCCTTTCAGCCATCGCTATCTCCTGCGTGGTCTCAAGCATCTGGTCAGGAGACCTAGCACTGCGCACACGCATCACTCTCCCTCCGGTAATCAGGTTAGCATGCCTCGCTGCCACCTCCTCGAGAGGTCTTCCGAATAGGTCAGCGGGGTCGCCGCTGGCGAGTTGCGAGGAATCCTGCTCATCGACCATCCATGAGGCACTGGGACCCGCCCTGACGTCAGGATAGCCGTACCTGCCGACGAACATCGATGGTGGACTGGGTCCTACTAGTTCGCTAACGCTGCTGGACTCTGTGGTGGGGAGTCTGGATCTGACTTCGGCTAGAAGCGGGCAGGGGGAGATGCCACACAGCCCCTTGGTGCCTCTGCAGTCGATACACTCAGGAAACATCGGCAAGCAATCGCAATCGATTGCTCTTAGGCATACTGCCAATCGAACGCCTGACGGGGGCATTCAAAGGGACGATTGTGCTGCGGCAGGCGATAGAGATGCCCAAGATTCCCGCCGTCGTTCTGCAGCACTTCGTCGGCCTGTCGGAATACGAGAGGAAACTGGCAATCGACAAGGCATCCAGAGAGCTCGGAATGAGTGTCGAAGAGATAAATGCCGAAATCGATGCATTTCAGAGTGAGGGCTTCAATCAGCACATTCCAGTTGCCGAAGAACCAGTACGTGAGGTGCCCAAGCGGAAATCGATTTTCAGTCGCCCCAAGAAGGAGAAGGAAGACGGCCCGGATTTTCTAGGAGACTCGCACAAATACCGTTTCAGATACGACCCCAGCCAAGCCGGAATGGACCGCCAGAAGGACGCTACTCAGGCCATCATATGCACTCACTGCAAGGCCGCTCTGGCAATTCCAGAAATCAGGCCGATTAACGTGACATGCCCTGCGTGCATGATGGAATCGACTTTCGAGGCCTGACTCAAACTCCCCAGAATCTCTCTTCCCCGGACAGACCCTCTTCCTCGGTCACGGACATGACCGCGGTTCTCAGCAGGTAGTACAGGATGATAGTGAACACGGGCATACCCCAAGTATCACTCACACTCTGGTAATCTAGGCTGAAGTCAGATCCACCCATCTCCACTAGGATGACCACAAGAGCAGCCTTGGCGAAGGTGTACACCACTCCTCCTAGACCCAATAGCAGAACGCTTCGACCGGTGAATGAACCCTCCTTCCAGCGCAGCACGCCCAGAGACAGCATGAACGAAAACGTCGCTACGACTATCCAAGTGAGAGCCTCATTGATGGCAATCGCCCACACCGCGATATCGCGATTGACTGCATCTACATCGAATTCTGAGCCCAAGCCAGAGACATAGTCGGCTATCTCTGAGGTGCTAGACGAGAACACCTGATACGCAGTCAGAACCGATAGCAGTACCGAGACGATAGACAGACCCCAAAGCAGTGAGGACCAGATACCTCCCGTAGCGCTCTCCCTCATGTCGATCATCAGACGGTCGAACTGCCTCTCCCAGCCCAGACCCTTTGCCAGTAGCCAGATTCCAACTACTAGAGGCATGGCTCCGATTAGAGCCGCTCCGTTCGGCAGAATCAGTCCCAATCCGAAGATCATTAGGAATACTGCAACCGGAACTAGTAGACGAGCTCTCCAGCGAGGATCATCAACAGCCTTGGCGATGTAGTAGTAAGTGCTCTCGATACCCTTGGATTGCCTCACAATCACCTTCTCAACATGATCGACTCTAACCCTTGAGGTGATGATGGGAAGCGATGCCTCGTCATCTGCTCCGTCTGTGACCAAAACAGCAGAGTCGGGTTGAAACTCCTGAATCACCTCGTCGAGTTGCATTGCAATAGCCCGGTCGCTGCGTGGGCCTACTCTGACGTCTCCTGTCAGTAGAGCGATTTCGACCTCGTCATTGCCCTGCGCACCCTCGACTAATCTGTCGTGGTGGTTCAGGGCACCAAGTATCGCATTGGTGTCCGATTCCTCCGGGTCGGCGATGCCGAGCCTCAGGGCCGCAGACAGAGTGGCCTTGCGACCGACCACAGGACCTCTGAGGCCAGCCTTGACTCCGAGGTCGTTGTCGCGGTCGACGGTCAGTACGAGGGTCCTCACCATGCCTACTCTTCCTATTTGGACGGCGATACGGTGCTGCCCATATCAAGAATTGGCCGTCTCGGGCTCGCTCTCAGCCACTTCCGACTCCTCGTCGTCCTGCGAGCCTGCACGGAATCGACTCCTCTGCTTGGCTCTCAGATACTTCAGCGGATGGCTCATCCACTCTTGGTCACACAACCTGTCATCACCCGGTTGAACAGGGCAGCGAGCAGATGTCTTGAGTGCCGCGCATCCATGAGGCGTGTAATCACGCTCGTAGATCTGATTGACCTGGTAACCGGTCGTCTCGGCGTTGAAGTCAGGGGCATTGGCGAAGAACGAACAAGTCTGCTCCTGACTGAGGCCGATGGATTTTGAGAAGGCAGCGAGGAATACTCTCCCTACATGGTTTACATTGACTCCCTGATTGAGTTCTGAGACTGCAGACTCGAAGCACGGCGGCCAGTCCTCTCTGACAGCCGCTGTCATCGGCATCTCCGCCTCGACGCGTTCGGACAGTAGTGATGTAATTCTCTCTACAGGATCAGCGAACAGGGCTGCGAACTCTTCACTCATCCTCCCCATCCGCTCAAGGCAGGCAGTGGTCAGATTCTCCCTGACACGTTCCTTCAATAGCCTCGCAGTACGCTGTCTGCTGTTCTCTCCGACCGCAGGGTCCATACGCACCCAACCGTCTTCGACAGGCCGATTCGGGAGGTGCCAATAAGCCCCCGAGATTCTCGGGCACAACTCGATGAAGTCGACCATCGGAATCCAGTATACAACATCCTCGCCCCCTTGCTGCGACTCAGTTCTGATGTCTGAGATGTAAGACGAGGCGAGCAGCTCGAAATTTCCCGAGTCCATCCCGAACAGACCGTCGGCCCGGCTAGCCTCGCCCTCCACCCAACGAGCGAGCAACCTGTCGTTGAATGAGGCACAGACGACCAGCATGGCATGCAGGAAGGACAGCACCTCAGTCATGCGACCGATCTCGGTGGACATATCGACGGTGGTCGCGGTATCCGCCCCGTCCTTGTGCATCACACTGTCAAGCAGCCTGAGTCTTCCCCGGGTTCGGATATCCTCGAGCCAAGGGGCATCAATCAGGTCCTCGATGGTGACGCCGTTACTTTCGAGGACCTGCCTCATGTGCTCCCTGCCCTGAGGTAAGAAGGGATAGCGCGCCAGCAACATCTCGTCCTCGACGGCAGGCAGAGCCAGTGGCATGGGCATGAAAGCAGATACTCGCGAGGGTTATTCAACACTCACCATGTCCTTCTACTGGAGCAGAGCACATGGACAAGCCGACTGGACTGCAGCCTGTCGACACGAGAGTGGTCACCGTCCAATCGGATGTAAGAGAGCACTTCGGTTGGGATTCGAACGCGGATCTCTCCAGTGCTCAAGACATGCTTGAACGAGTGGAATCCTATGACATCAGGTCTTGGGAACGGCCCCAGCGTACTGCCAATGTCGCTACCGTCTACCGAAGACTGGTTCTGCGCGAGACCGAAGTCGCAATCCTAGGTGCTGCAGTAGAGCCCGAGGAGGTCGAGAACATACTGCAGCGACCATCCCTGTTGGTGGCAGCAGACGGGGCTGCTGGAGTATTCTCGATGCTTCCAGCCTCGACAGCAGAGAGGGCTTGGTCGAGACTAATCTGCGTTGTCAGCGATGCGGACGGAGGAGAGGGAACCTATGAGGCGGTGGAGCGCAGTAAGCCGATTTTCCTGCATGCCCATGGAGATAACAGACCCGATTGGTCATCTCTGTTGGAACACGCTTCACAGCTTGCTACACCATCCCCACTCATCCTCACCCATCAGACAGAATCACCGATTGAAGGGATGAGCAACCCGGGCGGCTTCACCGACGGAGACAGGGCCGCCTGCATCGTCCGTTCAATCGGCGTTCCAGCGGATTCGATCTCCATGCTCGGAACCCGTACGGATGTTGTCGGACGCTGGTCCGGAGTCACCGATGAGGAGACCAAGCTAGAGAAACTGAAGTGGATGTCCGAGGTGCTAGGAATCCTTGGGATTGGATTCTAGATGAAGTCCTCGAGAGTCATCACGGTCACCTTGTCGTCATTGAACAGCGAATCGACGCTGTCGGTCATCCAACCTACTCTCTGCTTGGTGTAGTCATCTACGCCATACCTCTCGATGACATCGCGAGTGATTTCGATGTACTTGCGGACTGCCCCCTCGGATACAGTCAGCACCACATTACCACCGCACAGCACACTATCGTCCTCAGACGCACCGAGTCCCATGCCTCGACTACTGGTGGTCTGGATGCACTTGCCCGCCAGAGGCATTCTTCGATACGAGTGCGCGCACTTCACGCACCGCACCTTCTGTCTGGTGAAGGCCATCAAATTCCCTCTCAGGTCGGGCAGGAAGTGGGATTCGATGACCTGCGAGGCCACTCTGGCTGCACTGACCGACCGCAACCGCCGACCTATCGCCAGTTGCGCGAGCATCTTATCCTCCATAGTCTCGAGAGTCTTGTAGGAGGAGTTGACTGGCCCCGAGTCCAACTCTCCCGAATCGTGCGTCCACCCGTATCCCCGAATCTCCCCCACGGTCCCCACTCTGTCGTCTACCAAGTCGATGATGTCAACCAACTCGGAAGGATGAGGTTGTGACTTGGTGCCTTCGTAGAACGCCTTGCTGTAGGACCAAGAACAGTCCACATTGAGAGCCTCCTTGTCGATTTCGCTAGCATCGATTCTCGTACTCAGAACCAGAGGAGCATCCATCCTGCCGCCCCTGCCAGAAGGAAGAATCGACTTGGAGAAGTTCAGCAGACCATCGAGTAACATCATCAGACTGTCCTCATCGCCATCACAATTCCTTCTCTTGGCGGCATGGAAGAGCGGATGCGCGTAGCCAGCAGACGCGCTGGTCCAGCCGATTATCCGACAAAGCACCCCACCGGATGTGTGTGGAGCCAGTCCAATACCCAGATGACCGACTAGATCCTGCTCGTCCGTGGCTCCGTAGAACGGCTCCATATTGTAGAATCTGACCAGCAAATCATCAACGAATGCGCAGGTAGACAGCAGGTGCTCTCTGGCCGACCGGGATGCCACAAAGTCCTGAGGGAGAAGCTCCAGCATTTGCTCGTCTGAGCCTAAGGGATTTCCGAAGACGTCGTGCGAGTAGCCCAATTCAGCCAGACGCTGCCAAGGAGTACCTATCTCGCTAGGTCTGAAGTGGGTCAGCGGGACATCGCTCATGTCGTAGCGAGATGTCCCATCGCGGAACACGGACACCCCGTGCCTAGCGCGCAGTATTCCCTTCTCTATCGGCTCGGGCGTCTGGCCCACTGAGATTAGTCCCTTTACCGCCTTGATTCTATCTGGGATTCTCTCGAGACCCAAGGCTCTCCTCTTCGTCTCGACAATCTTGCCTAGAGGAACACTCGTCCTCTGACCCATCCTCCTCCTGTTATGGTCACCCCTTCTCTTCCTGATGCTAGTCCTGCCACCGCACTCCTCGACCTCCTCGGAGAGACGGTGGTGGCATCTCAGGTGGGGGGAATCCTTGCCACACTTATCGCAAACCCGAGGCCCCATCTCGACTCGAACCGAACCCATTGCTGCGGCTTGGCCTAGAAGGCGCTGAGGGCCACCACTCTCACCAATCGGATACAGGGCATGGACCATCGGCTTCATCTCTCGGACACCGGCTTTCTCAGGTCGACCCATCCTTGAGCCGACCCGACACGGAACGGAATCCTCCCATCTCAGGTTGGATAGTCTTCTGACCAGCCAAAGGGACCTATCGACCTCATGGTCATCGAGCAGTGAGTAAGCGGCCTTGAGCAGACCCGGGTCATCTGGCCCGGGGTCTTCGATCGCCGCGGCCGCAGACCTGCCTTCGGCATCGGTCTCTGAGATTCCCATGCCCATCTGACGGGCAGACGTCTCTGCTCGCATTCTTTCTACAGCCCTGACCGCCTCAATCTCCTCCAACCGCTCGTTCTCTTTGGCGATGGTATCAGTAGCCTCTCTGATTCTGGCGACCCTGTCCTTGATGTGAGGCCCCGCATCGACTGCGATACGGACGGTGCCGCTTGCAAACTCTAGTCCGAGACCGTCTAGCAGACCTTCCCAAGTAGACGGGATGACGATGTCATCACCTTCGTGATGGTGTTCCACGCCTAGAGTCATCAGGGATGATTTGACCACCCCGTGGTCATGCACCATGGTCCAACCCGGCCATTCTCCCGTAGAAGGGGCAGGCAGTCCGATATCCTCGTTGTGAGAGTCAGGTGCCCAGCCCGCTGCCGCGCCGAGCATTCGCAGCCCCCCGTCATTGATTTCTGATCGGCACAATGCCTCGATTAGTTGTGGTGCGAACGACATCGGTAAATCAGACCACCAGAGGTTCCACGGCGGTGGCACGGCCGCGCCATACTCCTTGATGGCATGACAGACTTGCCCCCAAGTCAGATTCATGTCACGCAGATAGAGCTGCCAATCACGCTTCCTCTGGCTACGTTCAAGATTGCTCTCGCCACCGCGCTTAATGGCCCCGTTGAATGGAATCCCGGGAGGCAGGGAACCTCGGTCTACACCGAGTATAGCAGCGAACGCTTCGACCTTGTCTGGATGGTCCAGCGCATCAGCGAGGTCAGCTGCCCACCAGTCTCTATTGTATCCTGAGGGAACGAGGTCCTTGTTGTTCTCAAGGAACTCGCCGAAGCCGGACAGGATCTCTCCCGAATCCCAAATCGTGACCACGTCGGCAGAGCATGACTTCCATTCATCAATAGTAGAAATTCTGCGGTATGAACCGTCTTGCAGCAACACCGTGGGTCCATCCAAATCGATGCACGGAGTGGCTGCGCAGGCTTTACCCGGCCTCTCCGTCTTCAGTTGCGTACCTACAGAAATGAATCCACCATGAGCCTCCATCGAGACCGGATTGATGCCTGCAGCAGCCAAACCCGATGCCCGGCTCCTTCCATATCTGAGCCGGAATCCCCCGGGACCTCCTGGTTCACCGAATACAGGGCGACCTGCAATGACATCGTCCATGTAACGGTCGACTTTCGAAATCACCCTGCGTTTGTCCTTCTCATCACCATTTGAGTCGGATTTATCCTTGCCTGCGAACTGAGCGATGAACTCCCATCCGGGAACTTCCAATCTCTCAGTGTGCTTGAGAATCTTCGGAGCCTTCAGGCACAGTCCCTCTCCGATGACCAGCATCACCCCTCCTCTGATTCTGGTGCGAGGTGAATTGTTTGTGTTTACGATGTTCCTGACTTCCTTGTATCCAGCACACTCCTGTGATTCGGTCTCCTCGCCATTGACCATCACCGGGCAGGCCCGAACAATGACTTCGATTTCTTCTGGCGGCGGCTTATACTGCAAGCCGACCCGATACAGACCAAACTCCTCCTTCACACGCTCGACCTCTGGCGTGGTGGGTACGTACCTACCAACACCCAGTTCACGACGAATCATATCTCCAATCAGAACCCCGAGAGCCTGCGCAGTTCCTCCTGCTGCTCTAATTGGACCAG
>CAXEUQ010000002.1:0-15888 GCA_963999425.1 uncultured Candidatus Poseidoniales archaeon
GTCTACCGATTCCAGACAATGTTGCTGGAGAAGTGCACTACAAGGCGATGTTAGGTACCTTAAGCGGAGGTAATTTGTATCTATTCCCGACAAACGGGGATTATTACGTCTTAGAACTTGATTATCGTGCAGATTACGGTGGTTTGTTCGGCGCCCTATTCATGTTCTTAGTTGTGGCTGGTTTCGTTTGGGGTGGATTAGCAGTTTGTTTGCGTATGATGCTGGTTGATGAAAATGACAAGGAATTTGTTGAAGCCATCTTGGAGGACGGCAGTTAAGCCGAGGTGTTTTCATGGCTCAATCTGACCAATTCAACGGCCGACTGGGGCTAATATTCGCATCGATCGGAGCCGCAATAGGAACCGGAAATATCTGGCGGTTTCCTAGAATGGTCGGAGCCAATGGAGGAGGCACCTTCCTAATTCCATGGCTAATTTTCCTGTTCGCTTGGTCAATTCCGCTGGTTATTGCAGAATTCGCCATGGGTAAGCGCAGTAGAACAGGAACAATTGGTACATTCAGAATTTTTGCCGGCAAGAAGTTTGCTTGGATGGGACTTTGGACGGCTTGGATTTCGACAGCAATTGGATTCTACTACGCAGTCGTAACAGGCTGGTGTATCAACTACTTCCAGACTGCTATCCGCGGTGGACTATCAGAAGGAGTCGATACGACCGATGTGTGGAACAACTTCCTGCAGGAACCCACTCAGGTCATCTTCTTCCAGGCCATTGCGATACTGATCACGATGGCTGCAATCTGGAAGGGTGCTAAGGCTATCGAGAAGGCCAACGTCTACTTGATGACCTCGCTTTTCGTCCTGCTTTTCACAGCCCTCTTCCTCGCCTTCGTCATGGACTTTGAGGATGGCACCCTCGATGGCTTCGTCTTCATGTTCAGCATCCAGCCCGAGTACCTGTTTGAGCCCGAGACTTGGATTAACGGACTGTCCCAGTCGGCTTGGTCGTGCTCGGCGGGAATGGGAATGGCGATTACCTACTCGGTGTATATGCGCAAGGACGAGGACACTACCCTGAACGCTGCCACGATGTGCCTCGCCAACAACAGCATCTCGATAATCGCAGGTCTCACCGTCATGATGGCGGTTTTCGCCGTCGTCGACGACCCTCTGAGCGCGGTTGGAGGAGGCAGCTCTGCAATCACCTTCCTTGTCCTGCCCGAGGTGTTTGCCAAGGCTCCGGGAGGTCCTGCAGTGCAACTTCTGATGGTGACGGTATTCTTCCTCGCGCTTTCCTTCGCTGCACTGACCAGCATGATTTCCACAGTCGAGTTGTGTGTGCGCAACTTCGTCGACCATGGCGTCGACCGCTCGCAAGCTGTCGGCTTTACTAGTGCGGCAATCTTCCTATTCGGTCTGCCCAGCGCTGCAATCTGGATTCTTGTCGACGATTCCACCGGAGTCGCCTTCCCTCAGTTCCTTGAGGTGCAGGATCACATCTGGGGCTACGGCCTGATGTTCAGCGGCCTATTCATCGCATACAGCATCTGGAAGTACGGCTGGAACAGATACAAGTGGTGGCAGAAGGAGAACGACCGCGAGGGATTCGATATGGGAGATTACGTCGAGAACGGGGTTTCTGCCTTCCGTGACGACTTCGTTAACACCGGTGACAACGACTGGTGGATTGGGCGCTGGTGGGACGCGATCATGTACATCGGGTTCCCGGCTATGTTCGCGGTCCTGATGCTATCTTACTTCACTGACCTACTGGCAAATGTGCACGATCCATGGAACCCGACCAACCCGCACGGCATCTCAATCATCCTACTTTTCTGGGGAATAACCGCGATTCTTTTCGTCTCTCTGAACAAGTACGTGCTGACCAATCGCATGATTCCAACTACCGACTCACCTTGGCCACTGTATATCTTCTCGGGCGATTTTGAACTCGAGCCGCGCCCGCTGTACCGCAATGTGCCAGAGGGCGCCGAGGCCCCCATCGACATGCTACCCGGCGGGGACGACCCATTCGTCGTTCAGGCCGGGGATGACCTGCCTGAGACCTTCGTGGATGAGTACGGAGAGAAGCGTAACCACTCGATGGCAACCATTGAAGCGGACCTCGCATGAGTCCTGACGTGCGCGAGGCTGCCCGCTGGGAGATGAGTTGGCCCGAAGTAGCGGTACTTGATGGCAATGCAGCAGCACTGGGAATCCCTGAATCCAAATTGATGGAAGCGGCTGGACTGACTCTGGCAGAGGCGGCTAGGGAGATGTCACAGGGACCTGTACTGGTTATGTGCGGTCCGGGAAACAATGGTGGCGACGGTTTCGTCGCAGCACGACACTTGCGCGAATGGGGCATCAGTACCACGGTTCTGGCAAGCCACACTACTTCACGTGGCGAGAGCGCGATTAGTGCTAGAGATTCTGCTGGTGAAATTGCAGTCTGGCCTGACCGGCCCGAAGGCACTCATTCACTAATTGTCGACTGTCTTCTGGGAGCTGGTGCCGGATTGGGAGACAGTCTGAGGCCGCCCATCGCACAGATTGCTGCTTGGGCGGCAGCACTGGATGTTCCGGTTCTAGCCTGCGACATCCCAACCGGACTGGGAGGCCCGGATGTGCTGGCAGCGGATGCGACAATAACCTACCATAGCATGAAGCAGGGATTGCAGTCCACCGAGGCTGGAGAGGTTACAGTGTCTGAACTGCCATGGCCAGCCGAGGTCGAGGATTGCGGTCCGGGTGATGCCAAGCGCTACCCAAGACTCGATGCAGGCGCGCGTAAGGGAGACCGTGGCAGACTGTGGGTAATCGGCGGTGGACCGTATCACGGTGCCCCGATTCTAGCTGGCATGGCTGCAGCCCGAAGTGGGTGCGACCTTGTACACGTCGCGATGCCCAGTTCGGCCGCATCCAGAGCGGAATGGCCAGCTTCGCTCATCCCCGAGATTCTGCCGGACTCAGAGATGCTCACTGAGGAATCTCTGGAAGCGATTTCAACGGCACTCCCCAAGCTTGGTGTCAATGCACTGGTGATAGGACCGGGCCTTGGCAGAGATGAAGCCACTACGAAGGCAGTATCCTCAATCTTGCATATGGCAGCACACAGCGGCACACCAGTCGTCATAGATGCAGATGCAATCTCCGCCCTGCCCAGTGGTGAATGGCCACAGGGTCTGTTGGGCGTGGCGACTCCACACGCAGGTGAGGCCGAGCGATGGCTGGGAGAGATTTCTGCTAGCCAAGCAATAGAGGACTGCTCCGACGAGGATGTTACAATCGTCGTGACGGAGCAGAGGACTTGCTTACCGGTCCAGGGGGACGTTCATGCAAGGCGACAGGCGGCCACCCAAGGATGGCAGTCGGCGGGACGGGTGATCTTCTGGCCGGAACAATCGGAGGACTACTGGCTCAGGGTATGGCGGCATGGCCGGCGGCCAGATTGGGCTGTGCGTTACTAAGAGAGGCCGGAGTAAGAGCCGCTGAGCAGGCAGGTCCTGGACTTCTGGCCGAGGATGTGCCTGTGGAAATAGCCAAGGTTCTGACTGATTGGACGGTGTAGCATGCTGGTGAGTGAGGACTACCCGTGGGGCAAGTTGCTTCGCGAGTATGCGACCTACTGTGCGGTAGGATGCATCAATGTCGCAGTGTTCTTCCTACTCTACGACTGGCTGTACGATATGGTACTAATCGAGCGCTGGAGAGCTTCCAGCGCGTGGGCTGTCGCCTACTTTGTCAGTTCTTGGCAGGCGCATTTCCTGCATCGCTGGCTGACTTTCGAGTCGAAGACGAGTTACGGCAAGAGTCTGTACATGATGATGATCATCTACACTGTTCTATGGGCTCTCTCAACAGCCTCAATCGCCTACTTCAGCGACACTCTGGGTTACAACCACATGTACTCGTGGGCGGCAAACACAGCTGCCTTCGGATTCCTCGCTTTCCTCGCTCTGCGCATGTTCGCATTCCCATTGTCCGACGGCCGTATCACCCGCAAAGAACGGCTTGAGGAGTATAAGGAACGGCGTAGGGCTTGAAGTGGGCTTGTTCGTGGCGCAGCCGTGACCCAAGGCGTTCGAGGCACTAGGGACTTCTATCCCGAGGACATGCGGATACGCAACTGGCTGTTCGACAATTTCCGTGCGGCCGCACGCAGCCACGGCTTCGAGGAGTACGACTCACCGGTGCTTGAGCACGAGGATCTCTACACTCGCAAGCAGGGTGAGGATATTACTCAGCAACTCTACAATTTCGAGGACAAGGGCGGCCGCAGAGTTGCACTTCGTCCCGAGATGACACCGTCTCTGGCTCGCATGGTGATGGCGAGAGCCGGAGCCATGCCTACTCCAATCAAGTGGTTCTCCATCCCACAATGCTGGCGCTATGAGAGAACCCAACGCGGGCGCGGGCGCGAGCACTATCAGTGGAATGTGGATATCTGGGGCAGTGATGCAGTAAAAGCGGATGCTGAACTGCTCTCGGTATTGGTCTCATTCTTCAATGGAGTCGGGTTGAATGCTGACGATCTTGTAATCCGAATCAGTAGCCGCAAGGTGCTCGAAGAAGTGCTCGGCTCGCTGGGAATCTCAGGCGATGCCTTCGCGGCAACTTGCATAATCGTCGACAAGATGGACAAACTACCAGCCGATGTAGTCGAGCAACAACTCTCCGAACAAGGACTCGCCTCTGATGCAATCGGAACAATCCGCTCAACATTGGGTCTGTCAGACTTGGACTCTCTAGCCTCTGCTCTCGGTGAAGGCAGCGAGGCTGTGGCCGAGTTGGCGACTCTGTTCGATTTGATCGATTCCTACGGTATCGCCGACTGGGTTACCTTCGATGCATCAGTCGTTCGAGGACTCGCTTACTACACCGGTCCAGTGTTCGAGGCGCACGACCGTGGAGGAAAACTGCGCGCGATATGCGGGGGCGGCAGATATGACAGGCTGCTTTCCAGTCTGGGCGGAAATGACATGCCAGCGACTGGTTTTGGTTTCGGTGACATGGTAATCATGGAACTGCTCAATGAGAAAGGACTGGTCCCGGACCTCCCCTCCGGCAACGAGGACATCGTGATCGCAATCGATGAGAGCCTACGTGGAGCAGCGATGTCTGTCGCATCAAAGCTCAGAGCGAACGGGAGGGCGGTGGACTTGGTACTAGAGGACAAGCGCATGAAGTGGGCCTTCCGGCATGCCGAGAGAACTGGAGCTCAAAGATTGGTAATGGTGATGCCCGAGGAGTGGGCTGCCGGTAATGTCAGAATCAAGGAACTCGAGAGCGGTGAGGAGTCAGACGTCGCCGTGGGCGACCTGTGATTACTCCTCCTCAAGTATCTCCTCAATGGCCTCATTGGCTCCGAACATCGATGCGATGATGGCCGAGACCCAGTCAAACACAGAATCACTCTTCGCGTGAGAACCTGCTGGCACCTACTGCTGCGAGTGCTAGTGCGCCGATACCAGCCACCAGCCCGAATCCTGGTAGTGCATCGGAGACCGCTCCACCGATTCCACCGCCATCCTCACCATCGCCACCCTCGCCGGGCATAGTGTAGTTGATTACCGGGAAGTTGACCTCTACGGTGTCGTTATTCTCGTTGTTTGAGTAGTAGAATCTGAACTCTCCATCACAATTGACAAAGGGAAGAACGCAGTCTAAACCATTGTAACCGGGCCAAGAGAACTGTACATGAATTTCAGGCTCCTCCATGCTCTTGTTCCAACGCTCCATGGTCTCGTTAGTGTTCAGATTCCATTGCAATGCCTCGTCATTCCCGTTTTTGTTCACGCTGGGGAACTCCTGCTTGGCTATCTCAGTGGACCCCTTCATCAGTGTGAAAGTAAGGGGGACACACTCTTGGCTATCGTCACAGCCGTCGGCTGAATAGATGGCGACGACGAATTCAAGCGTGATTGTACCATTGGCATCTAGGTGCATGTCCTGCTTGAGATTCTCCTGCATTGAGCAACTGAAATCGACCTCTACCTGCTGACCTTGGCCAAACGTCTCCTCTCCATATCCCTCATTGGCTGAACCAGATGAGTCATTGCCATCGAAATGGGTCCAGCAGTTGTTGAGACCACTGTCGCCCCAGATGTGCATGTGAGGGTTATCCACAGAGGGTTGCTTCGGGTCCTGCACCACTTCCTGCGCGCTCGCGGGCGCGGCTACAGTGGATAGAGCGAGCAACAGAGCCAACCCGAATGCGTGTGCAATACGCTGCCTCTGCATGATAGCGCCTCCAAACGCGTCCTGTTTGAGACTTCCCCCATTGTGGTTAATCATCAGTCGAATCTGTGCAATCCGCCTTCCGTTGGACTGCGCCCCTTTCGGGCGATGTTGAGGGCCTCTCCGAGCATATCTGCGCTCATCATCTCGACATCGAGTCGGCTGTTGGCCACTCCGGTGATTATCGACATTACCTTGATTGTGTCTCCGAAAGCAGGGTCCTGTCTGGCCCCGAAGATGACATTCGCATCCGGTGACAGCCTCGAAGTCATCAACTCGCAGACTTGATTAGCTTGCTCCAAAGTCATGTACGGCCCCCCAGTCACGTGGATCAACGCACCTGTCGCCCCATCGATTTCGATATCCAGTAACGGGTGATTTAGCGACTCGTGGACAACCTCCTCGGGACCCTGGTCACTTTCACCGTAGAGCATCATCGTGACTCCCCCTCCCTTCATTATCGAACGGACATCGGCGAAGTCGAGGTTGATTAGACTGGGCAGGGTGATTGTCTCGACCACTCCCTTGACTATCTCGGCGATGAGTTGGTCCATGATGCTGAATGCCTCATCTAGAGGCAGGTTGGGGACGAAGTGCAGCAGCCTGTTGTTATCGAGTACGAGGACTGCATCAGCAGCCTTGCGCAGCAGGTCGAGGCCCTCGAGCGCCCTCTGCATCCTCTGTCTGCGCTCGACTGTGAACGGAGTAGTAACAACTGCGACCACTAGAGAGCCTGAGCGTTTGGCCTCCTCGGCTACGATGGGTGCGATTCCCGTGCCTGTGCCTCCACCCAGACCAGCGGTGACGAACACTAGGTCGGCTCCGCTGACTATCCTCGAGATTACATCTCTGCCTGCCTCTGCACAGCGCCGGCCCATCACCGGGTCTCCCCCTGCCCCGAGACCCCTTGTGATGTGCCTACCAACAAGCAGCTTCTGCATCGCCCTGGTGTGGTCGAGGTGCTGCTTGTCGGTGTTGATGGCGACTGTCGTGGCGCCTTCAACACCAATGTGCGTGATTCTGTTCATCGTGTTGTTACCAGAGCCTCCGCATCCGCAGACTAAGATTCTAGGATCTGGAGGCCCGTATGATTCAAGCTCCTTGTCAGTCAATGATGTGGGTATCCTACCATCCGGAATCTGATCAATTGTCGTCGCTGGAGCCCCTGACATCATCCTACCCCGAATGCATCCCTAGCATTGCTGCCTACTTCACGAAGTGCGCTTCACGGCCTTCTTAACCGTTGAGGGATTATACCGACCCGTGGAGGCGATTATCAGAGGGTCTCCGGAAAGCGAGATAAGCAGAGGGGCGCTCCACAGGTATAACCGCGCTTAGCTCAGCTGGCTTAGAGCACCTGACTGTAGACTGGAAACACTTGGTTGTGGGCAGCCATCAGGGGGTCCCCGGTTCAAGTCCGGGAGCGCGGACCAATATCACCTCGGATAATGAGAGGAATCGGCAGTTTGGGCGTATGTGGGCAGCCTCATAAAGGAGAGTTTGGTCGGCGGCGCACTGCGAGGTAAAGAGTATGGGTGTGCAACAGCATGTTCGTTCCCTGTGGAAGACTCCCAAGGCATCCCTGCCGCCTCGCTACCGCCGTGACCGCATGGTGGGGTGGAGGAAGGAACCAGTCTACCAGAGGATTGACCGCCCTACGCGTATAGACGCCGCACGCAGAGTTGGCTACAAGGCCAAGCAAGGCGTTGTAGTGGTCAGAACCAGAGTACGACGTGGAGGCCTGCGAAGGAGCAAGGTCCACATGAAGCGCAAACCCTCCAAGGCGGGTATCAAGAAGATCACTATGGGCAAGTCGATCCAGAGGATGGCCGAGGAGAGAGTCAGCAGGCGCTATCCGAACCTCGAGGTCCTGAACTCCTATTGGGTAGGAGAGGACGGCAAGAACAAGTTCTACGAAGTAATCCTACTAGATCCATCTCACCCCGTCATCAAGTCAGACAAGAATTTCGGATGGGTGTCAAGTGGCAACAGCCACCGCGGCAGAGCCTTCCGCGGCAAGACCAGCGCTGGCAAGCGAGGCCGTGGTCTGATGAACAAGGGTAAGGGAGCAGAGAAGCTCCGGCCCAGCCTGAAGGCCAACAAAAACCGCGGCAAGTAAGCACTTCTCTTCCGTCAGGTTGATGCCTGTTCAACACCGGCGCGGGCCATGGCGGATTGCCAGGTTTCCGATATTCGCGGCCTACCGGTCATCCTGCCGGACGGCAGACTACTCGGAACCGTTCATGACACTGTAATCGAGACTGATGGGTGGCGCTGCACCCACGTCTTCGTCTCCGACCCTCCCGCGGACTTGGTCGAAGGTAGGATTCACGTCGCGATTCCATGGAACTGGATTCGCTCTATCGGGGATGTGATGATTCTCAGATGGTTCCCGCCCACCCCGATTCCGAGGAACGCCTCATAGTTCAATACGGCAACACCCTCAGCCCAACATAGACATGTTCGCTCTGCACATACTAGGGACCTCGGGCTCGCGCCCAACCGCAACCAGATCGGTCTCCGGCAATTATCTCATGACTCCTCATGGTGGCTTGGTGATAGACTGCGGCGAGGGCTTCCAAGAAAGACTAGTCAGACAGGACTTGAGACTCAAGAGGAGCAAGGCGGGCAAGCGCGCCAAGGCCTCAAAAGTCAGAGCGATTCTACTCACTCACTGCCATCTCGACCACTGCTGGGGACTCGTCCCCTTCCTGCATACCATGGACCTTGAGGGTAGAACCGAACCTCTCACTGTAATCGCCCCAGCAGCACCTGAGGGGTCCAATTCCAAACCCGACTTCAAGGACTTGTTTGATTCTTGGAGGGAAATCACCGGTGACGACAGAGGGAGCAGAATGGGCTACGAGGTCGAGTGGGTACTGATTCCCATCGAGGGCGACTCCCCCATCGATTCACCAATCCAGCCGTTTGAGGATCTCAACCTGACAGCTGTGCCGACCAAGCACGGAGTCATCTCGGTGGCATGGTTGGTGTCTTCGAGAAACAGGCCTGAGAGGAGACTGATGGTGTCAGGTGACACATCGAGAGGAGTCGTCTCTTTCGACTCGGAAAGCATTGGCGGAGGACTTGATGTGCTCATCCACGAGGCCACTTACTCCTCTGAGACGCAGGATAAAGCCGAGGTTTGGGGGCACTCGACAGCCGAGGATGCCGCACAGGCAGCATCAGCGATGGGTGCGAGACTACTCGGAATGCTGCACTTGAGCTCTAGAATTACTGACCCAAGCGTACTGGAGGAGGAGGCCAGAAGGCACCACATCGACTCTTTCGTGTGCGAGGATGGGGACATCATCGAGGTCTCGTGGTCAGGCGAGGTCACAATTAGCAGGCGTGAAGGAGATGCTTGGTCAGACCTGAGCATAGGATGAACGTGATTGCGATACGATTCAAAAGCAGAAGGCGAACCGTTCTGTGTGCGTCGAGCCGCCACTGCCTTGCTAATCGCCCTACTGATGGTCAGTAGCGCACCTCTCGCACAGGCCACTCCCAAGGGAGTGATTTCTTGCATCAACGCAGACTTATCGATGACTCCAGCCAACTGGGATATCGATGACCAATCCTGCGTCAGAGTGGATTTAGGAGAGTTGCAACCAGGTGAGATCCACTCTTTCGATTTGACCACAGACTCAATCATAGACATCCTACTTTTCTCTGTCAACTCAATCTCGGTCTACCAGAATGAGCAGTCATACAGGAGTGATGCGATTTGGGAGAGGAACTCGGTTTTCGAGGACTTCAACGGTACAGGGTCCTGGCATTGGACCGTACCTGATGACAGAGACCCTACCCGCTGGTATCTGGTAATCGACAACCTCGCTCATCCTCAAGACATGGGTGGCGGCGCTCAGGGAGGATCAATCGCCTCTGTAACCCTCGACTCATCTGCTGTAACTCCCGGCCCCTTCACTCTGGCCGACACCATCGTCAGACTGAGTCCGGGTGAGCATTCGATACTGCACGGACCATTCGTCGTCGATGCGGGGACTCAGGTCAGGATGGAGGCCAATACGATGGAAGGCGCACCCGACGTATTCCTGATGACCGCATCTCAAGTCGAGGCTTACGAGCAGGGAGGTACTGCTGCATCTCGCGTGCAGGGTACTGATATGCTCCTCATCATCCAGGAAAGAGACATGGTTTGGCTAGCAACCGAGACTTACGAGGGAGAGGATCTGTATCTGGTAGTTGACAACCGCGCCGGTCCAGCAGGTGGCGGTGCCGGAACCGAGTCGATTGCAGTCACAGTGATGCTTTCTCTCACACCCATACTCGACCCGATTATTGGCTCCGATGTCTCACTCGATGTGGTCGATGTAGGCTCCACTGTAATGCTCGACGCAAGCCAGACTCCAAACAACTCCAATCAGATTCCTGAATCCGGATTCCGTTGGGACACCGACGGGGATGGTGTCGACGATACCACCGGCTCAATAATCAACGTCAGTTGGCCCAACCCGACTAACCTCACCATCAGGCTGACAGTCGTAGCCACCGATGCTCGCAGTATGAGCTCTTACCAGAGCATCGAGGTCGCAGACATCTCTAATCCGGAGGTAAGCATCGGCGTTTCTGCAATCTTAGAGCGGACCTACGGGGAGGATGTGATTCTCAGTGGACAGGTCACTGACAATTGGGGGGTCGACAGCATCGAGTGGTTAATTGACGGTGTTCTGATGCGAATCAGTTCTGGCGATGAGGAAGGAGCAACAGTGTTCACTTACTCGTTCAACGCGACATACTCGGCCGGGCCCCATATCGTCACTATGCGCGCGACTGATAACTCCGGTAGAGTGTCTGAGGATACCGCTACTATCAGCCTATATGATTCCACACCACCGGCAATCGGCGACAACCCGAGCGAGATTACCCTGCAAATCGGTCAGACCTTCCGCTTCGAGGCCAACGCCTCCGACGCAGAGTCGCCCGACTTGATGTTTACATGGGATCTCGATGACTCTGTCGATACTGATATGGATGGTGACGAACGCAATGACGCCGACAAGTCTGGCGACTCCGTTCTATGGAGTTACGATGTGTCGGGACCCACGACTGTGGTATGCAGAATAGAGAACGAGGCTGGCTTGGTATCCGAGTTCGAGATTCTCGTCAATGTTCTCAGTGACTCTGAGACCGATGATTCAGACTTAACCAGACTCCTAATCATGGTAGGTGGAGGACTGGTGACGCTCATCATCATCGGGCTGTTGGTCTGGCGAGTGATGTCGAACCGCAGACTGGCTGCCATGCTCGCCGAGGAGGAGGAAGAAGAGCCCGTTGCTGCACCTCCTTCAGTAGACGAGCAGAAGGCCATGTGGGGTGGAGGATACGAGGGGGCATCACAATCAGAACCCCAGATTCAACAGCAACAGGTGTTCGGAGATTTCTCCAGTGGGATGTCAGGCTCCACTCAAGGCATCTCAGCAGCCATGGGGGAATCCGAGGGCGCTGAGATTGATTCCGATATCGCAGACCTTCTCCAGACTCCCCAATCTCAGCCGACCTCCGCTGCCCCTAACATCAGCAACGACCTTCTATCAGCATTCGAAGACGATGAAATAGTCAAGAGTGAAGTGGTCGAATACTCGCACGATGACGACACAGCGGACGAGGTCTCGAAGTGGGAACCTGGTAAGGCCACAGACACCGAGACTCCTTCCGAGTCACAAGACTCTGACAGGACTGTACGACAGAACTGCTCGTCGTGCGAGGAGATGTTCGAAGTCACGATGCCTCCTGGCGTCGACGCGGCTAGGACAGAATGCCCGCACTGCGGCTCGGTTGAATCGGTTTCACTCGATTGACCTGCGGCTTGCATATCCCTTGGTTAACGATTCATGCAGGGCAATACCCTTTAGCGCACCTCTGTGAGGTGCGAATATGAGCAGTGGTGCTGTCAGACTCGTCAGCACCGCCCCGAGAACCGGGCATTCGCACACCGTCCTCATCGTTGCTTTGCTGCTCTTGCCAACACTCTCTCCGATTTCTGCGGTTAACGGCGAGGCGAGATTCGAATCCGATGATTTCGGAATTCTCGACGAGCTCTCAGACGTACTTGAGGAGAGAGAGGAGATGCTTGACAGCAACTCCGTGGGCCAGTTGGCCGGACCCATCATCGAAGGGGTTGAAAACTCCGTTTCACCCCTCTCGGCATCCGACCCATTGTCGAGAATTGATGAGGTGACTGATGGAATCAGCATGGTGCAGACCTCACCCCCTGCTCCCATCCATCCTAGCACCTACGAACTCCTCGTCGGCAGAGAGAGTGCCCCTGGTCAAGTGGACAACATCTGGCAGACTCTGATTAATATCACAGATTACGTCATTCGCACTGAGTTCACTGACCTTGAGGGAAACACTGTAGAGAAGATTGAGGTCGTGAGTTTTTCCGCCTCCCTGCTCTCTCTGCTGGACATCAACTCGGAGCCTCTGCTCCACGAGGTAGATGCCAACAATGACGGGGATGACGACATCGAAGTCGGCCTCAAGATAGCCTGGGAGTTCCTAGGCGGCTGGGGTGTCGAAGGTGGGACCTTGTGGCTAGAGCCGGGAATATCTTTCCAAATCAGAGTCCTCGACTCCAGTTTGAATGACCCCGACTGGAACCAGATGGACACATTGACTGTCTCTTTAATCAAGGCCTTCGCTTACTCCGGCCCCGACTCAATCCTAGCGCTCGGCGAGGGCGAGACGTATGTCTGGGTGGTCGATTCGAGATTCACTACCCCTCCAGAATCATTTACTCTCAGAGTAGGAATCGAGAGACTATACTTCGATATCTCAGGTGCAAGTGTCGATCTTGTAACTTCACTGATTCAAGCGCTCACATTCGGTATCATTAACCCCGGAGCGGACCAGAGTGGAATCACATTCGCATCAATTTCCGCTCCTTACGCAATTGAGATTACTTTCCCTGAAGGAGGAGATTGTCCTGATCGATATTCTCCCGATGAGTTGCTTTTCGCATCCTACAAGGACCTAAATTGCGGATATTCTGCTGGATTCGGCTACATTCATTTCGCACCTCCTGATGATAATGGTGCCAGAGACCTGTGGGAGTTGGCTTACATCGAACTCTCTTTCCACCCGAACAAGCAGGCTGTTGTCATTCCCGAAGAGATTGAAGTGATTATCAGGACAGACAGCGTACTGCCAGAGAACAACATCGTCGATGGCGAGAGAGGACTCACAACAATCGAATACTGGGCTGATGAAAGGACCGATTTGCACATCCACTTCCACGAGAACAGATCCCAGTTGCCTCCCGAGGAGTCCAGTGACGGTGGCATCGGGAACGTCACTGATTCACTTGGTTGGCTCAGAGGTATGCCAGCCGGCTCTCTCTCCGAGGGAGAGATAGAGAGGATATTCCGAATGCTCGGGTCTGACGGCTCGCAGTCTCAGTTGCCGGGAGATTTGCCCGAGAGGCTAGGCTTCATTATCGGCATCAAGAACTTCTCAAGAGACAACAGTCAGAATGTAGACGACCCGACTTTACCAGTCAATCCTGCGAATCCTCCCAAGACTCTCATCCTGCTGCGCTCCGTGCAATCGGTTGAGGAGCTAGACTACTACTCTTGGTTCACTCGACACGGTGTAGCCGAGGATCACAGGAAGATACACATCAATGCCAGAGACCTGCCGACCGCTTTGGTCCTGTACGGCTCCTTCGAGTTAGGAGGGAGCGACAGCGACAGCCAATTCGATTCCGAGGACAATCTCGACTTCGTATCGAAGGTGATGGACAATGTGCTGATTAACATAGTCGACCTTTTCCTTGATATTGGAACCATCCTCAATGACGTCCCCTCCGCGGTCGTCGATGTAATCAGCGGAGGCGTCGATGGGACCAGTGGTCTCGACGGCAGAACGGTCCACCTGTTGCTGACTGACAATTGGCTGGTCACTAGGTCGGATATGCCTCTGACAAGCCTGACTGTTCAGATAGGGTCGAGTGACCACCCGGTCGGGGCCGGTGATCATCTACTACTCTCGAAAGATAGGGGATTGGGGTTGATTCAGAGTATCCATGGCCATCTGGAACCTCTAACTCCGGTGGCTGCGAGCCTCAGATTCAGCGGATTAGCAGCGTTCTCTCTAATTGACGACAACCAACTGGACGAGCAGACTGCGATTCTGCGTACTGCTTCGGATGAGAGTTTCACGTTCACTTACATCGAACACCCATCAAGCAGTTTGGATAACCTCTCATTCCAAGCACTGACACTCAGTGACATACCCGATAACCTCTCAGTTTACGTAACTCCTGATGGCATAGAATACCAAGCCTCAACCAATATCGAATCGATAACTTACTCCGGCTTGGACGGTGAGCAGAGACAGGCAGCGAGGATAATCGGAGTCCCCGATTCGTTCACAACCACCTTCGGCACTGTTACACAGTGGTCTTCTGAGACTCCGATTTCATCAATTGAGGCTCAGATTACCAACTCCTCAGAACCCGTGACTATGAGCGGTGACCATTTCCTGTTCCATCACGATCAAATCACCGAGACTTCATCAATCTCAGCTAGAATCACCGGACTGAGCAACATCGGCTGGACCGCCCCCGAGGAGGAGGGTGCCTCAGGGCCCGCTGGCAGAGGAACGGCGCAGATGTCAGTAATCGGGACCAAGAGTCTCGGCATCAATGTGAATCACGCCCCGACTGAAGGCGGCAACCAACTCTCCGTGGTGGCATCCATAGACCCGCTTCCATCTACTATTGGAATTCAGATTCCGACTGGCTCAGACACTGGCCCGACTCTTGATGTTCCTGAGTTCAACGCATCAAACGGCCTTTCAGGTGTGGCCTTTTTCATCAGTGGCATAGCAGATCTGGGACGTTCTGTGAATAGCGTTCTGGCCGGTGTGACATCAGATATCTCCACTGGCTCCGAGTCTGATCAGGACTTCTCCTTCGGCATAATGCTCGATGCCGACTCTCCCTTCGACCTAGCAGTCGAGGCTTGGCACGGAGATGGCACAATCACCGCTCCGACTTGGGTGCACGGAATCGCCCTGAGAGCAGCTCCATCGGGCATCTCAGATGGCTTTTACCTCAGAGCCTGGATGCCCGGCCTACCGCCTCAAATCGACTTCTCGGTGACTAGGGAGATTAAGCCTCAAGGAGAGGACTGGTATATTTCGATTGGAATGGTTGGATGGATTCCTGGACACAGTGAGTTGATGGTACACTTCTTCGGAATCAACGGTCAAGACCTACTCTTGACGTTGCAGGGGTTAACGGTCGGCGCTTCTACCGACCTAGGACTGGATGCGCAGTTTCAAATCAGGTCGAAAGGCCAAATCACCGAGGTCACAACCTCGACGCATTATGTACTATCGGAGAGATTGGATTGGGTCCATGTGCTTCTGATTGACAGAACAGCTGGGAGTAGGACGGAGGTTATGATTGAGGACATACCGGAATCGGTGGATCTGCAAGCGAGCATCGGAACCGCGATATCAATCGACATGATTGTTCCTGAACAATACCGCAGGGATGGGACCGCGGTTGGGTCGATGATGCTGCAGCAGATGCAGTGGCAACGATTGCTATTGCTGCTGTAGTACTGACCTGATTTGTCGTAGGTAGATATTTCTCAGCAGCAGAGGTTGGTTCATATAATACCACACAAGTAGTTCCTTGTAGTTCATGACCTATAACT
>CAXEUQ010000003.1:0-15830 GCA_963999425.1 uncultured Candidatus Poseidoniales archaeon
TGCTGAGCCCCATCGGCCCAGCCTGCGTAGCGCTCGTCTGTCAGTTGATAGGTAGCGGTGTTGAATATCGGAGTTACCGCTGCTCCTTCGATGTTCTGTGTGCCGGACCATACTGCTCGAGTAGCGAACTCTTTGTCGGAGTGTTTCTCGTTCATGACACTCCGAGTGGTGGTGGTGTCATCAACTATACGCCGGTAATAGTGAAAAAAAGTCGAATTATTCACTATAAATTGACATAATATCGACTAATTGACGGAATATTTAATTTTCATCCGTCATTACAGAATTCGTGCCCACATCCCAATTGGACGCCAAGGACGCCAAGATCGTGGCGATGTTGAAAGATGATTCACGAGCCAGTACCCAAGCCATTGCCGATGCTCTGGGGATGCCGAGAGTAACCGTCCATGACAGGATAAGGAGGCTGCAAGAGAGAGGTGTGGTTCGCCGTTTCACAGTCGAGCTCGGAAAGGAGGAGTTGGGGTGGAGTCTGCACGCGTTCATCCTGGCTAACTGGGCCGGCGAAAGGGGGCAGACAGACAGGCGTGAGGTTGCTAGAGAAATCTGCAGTATGCCATTCGTTGTAGGATGCCACATAGTCACCGGCCAGTGGGACTTCATCGTCGAGGTAGTTGCGAGAAACATGGAGGACCTTGGAGACTCCATACTCGACGGTCTCTCTGCTGTCCAAGGCGTTGGGCACACGCAGACGTTGGTGTCATTCTACAACTATGACGGAGCGGCGAAGGAACTCAGTTAATCGAGACCGATAGCAGCCAGCACGGAATTCAAATCGGGATTCACAATGGTGGACTCGGCGAGAGAGTTCTCTACTGCCAGATCTGGGTCTTTCAGGCCATGTCCAGTAACGGTCACTACCACTGTGTTGCCTGTGGGAATACCTGTTGACTCGTGATGTTTGAGAAGGCCCGCTATTCCAGCTGCCGATGCCGGTTCAACGAAGATTCCGACAGTTCTGGCGAGTAGTCTGTGCGCATCGAGGATTTCCTCGTCGCTGACCATGCCTATTGCGCCATCCGATTGCTCGGCTGCCTCGCTCGCCTTGTCCCAACTGGCAGGGTTGCCGATTCGAATCGCTGTTGCGATGGTCTCTGGGGATTCCACAACTGCCCCCCGGACAATCGGGGCTGCCCCCTCCGCCTGCCAGCCCATCATCTTGGGTAGTTCAGGAATGATACCCGAACTGTGATACTCCTTGTAGCCCCTCCAATATGCTGTGATGTTGCCTGCATTGCCGACGGGGAGGAAGTGCATGTCCGGAGCTTTTCCAAGTTCGTCGCAGACCTCGAAGGCTGCGGTCTTCTGTCCTTCAATTCGGAACGGATTGATGCTGTTGACCACTTCGAAGTCATCTCTTTGCCCGAGTTCTCTGACTATCTCCAGTGCGTCATCGAAGTTTCCTCTGACTTCGATGGTCTGAGCGCCATGAATGAGTGCCTGGGCCATCTTCCCCGATGCAATCTTGCCCTCTGGGAGAAGTACGAGGCAGGTCAGGCCTGCCGCGGCTGCATAGGCTGCTGCCGAAGCGCTGGTGTTCCCGGTGCTGGCGCAAACGAGGAACTTAGCGCCTCGCTCCACTGCTTTGGTGACCGCGAGAGTCATCCCTCGATCTTTGAAGGACGCAGTGGGGTTGAGTCCCTCGTGTTTAATCAGGAGTTGAAAATCAGCACCTATTTGCTGTACTATCTGGCTCGCATCGATTAACGGTGTGCCTCCCTCGTTGAGGGAGATGATACTGGAGTCATCCGACACAGGGAGGAAGTCGCGATACCTTCTGATGACGCCGTGACCTGTCATGAATCGCCCTGATGGGCCTCAGCCATGAACCTCACCCGGGCTCCCGAAGCGTCCTGCCAGATTGAGGCAGACCGCTACGACAGGCCCGATTAGAACAGCGAACACTATCGTTCCGATTCCGAAAGTCCCCCCTAAAACCAGCCAACCTATGGCGAGTACAGTGATTTCAATAGCCCCACGAACTTTCGCAATCGGGATGCCTGAAACCCTCTGCAAACCCGTCATCCAACCGTCTCTGGGGCCGGGGCCGAGATTGGCGGTGAGGTAGATGCCGCTGCCTATGCCGATGAGGAGTACACCAAGCAGAACCTGAGCTATCGCCATCCATTGGGCCTCAGGAGTTGGTAAACGCGGGACCATTACCTCGATCGCTGCGGCGATGATTATGGCGTTGAGGATAGTACCAATCCCGGGCTTCTCTTTGAGAGGAATCCACAACAATAGCACGAGGAAACTGACGAGGAATGTCGCTTGTCCGACTGTCCAGTCGATGTTGATGGCTATGCCCTCGGCTAGGACCGTCCATGGAGTGTTGCCGATACCGGCCGCAATTAGGATGGCGTCGCCGGTTCCGAACACCCACAGACCGATGATGAGGACGATGAGTGTCTTGAGTCGTGGTTTGAGTGTCATCGGGTCGTCTGCGCTCCACCGGGTGGTGGGTACCTCCTTGGCGGGGCGCAGCACTTCCATCAGACCCATGGCCGCGCGAACAACTGGAAGCCAATCAAACCGATGCATAGTTTGAATGGCAGGAGACCTTTAGCCTCACTAAGGTGAGGCTGTGGAGGCTTGGGAGCAACCGATAGATACAGGCGAGGTGCCTGAGGATGGTTCTCATTTCGATGTCATAGTAGTCGGAGGTGGCCCAGGAGGCTCTGCTGCTGCGGCATACAACGCTCTGAACGGAAGCAAGGTGCTTCTCATCGAGAAGGATGTGTGGCCGAGAGACAAGCCGTGCGGCGATGCTGTTGGAGGAAAGTCACTTTCCCATGTCGAGGAGCTTGGCGTACTGCCGATGATTCAAGCCACACCATACTACCAAGTCGACTCGATTATCTTCGGTAGTTCGAATGGTTCTGAGGTCAGGGTGATGCTGCCCAAGGAGTCCTACGAGGCGAAGGGTCTGATGTCCGGTTACGCATTGCCCAGAGTGCAGTTCGACTACATGCTGTTCAAGCGTGCAACCGAATTACTCAGAGAGAACGGTGGCTCGGTGATTCAGGGATTTTCTGTTCGCGAAGTCATGTCCGAAGTAGATGGTGGGGCGCAGAGAATCGTTGGTGTCTCATGCAAGTCCGGAGGCAAGCGTTCGGATACTCCTGAGTTGACTTTCACCGCATCGGTCACCATAGGTGCCGGTGGCTACAATTGCCCGGTCTCTAGGAAGATCGTTGAATTGCACGACGAGCCGCATAAGGACAACGAGCATTTCTGCGGAGGATATAGAGAATATTGGGAAAATGTGGAAGGTCTAGAGGGCCAAGAGGGGCCAATCGAGATTCACTTCATCGAGGAGGTTCTTCCTGGCTACTTCTGGCTGTTCCCAGTCAGCGAAGGTGTCGTGAACGTCGGGATAGGGATGCTAATCTCAGAGCAGAGAAAGCAGAAGGGGAAGAAGAAGTCACTGAAGCAGATACAGAAGTGGGTAATCGAGGAGCATCCAAGATTCAAGGAGAGATTTAGCGGCTCCAAGTTGGTACCGGGCTCAGAAAAAGGGTGGCAGTTGCCATTCGGCTCTCCGAGGAAGGATGCGCCTTCGTACCAGCCCAGAAGAGCGGCGATGGCTGGGGCCATGGCCGTTGGGGATGCAGCCAGCCTTGTCGATCCTTTCAGCGGGGAGGGTATAGGAAACGCCCTTCTGACGGCCAAAATGACCACCAGGCACTTCGACAGGGAGAAGCACTCCGAAGGATTCCCCGAGGAAGCCGCAGTGGCCTACATGGAGGAGATGTGGGGTGAGCTGGGCAAGGAGTTGACCAACTCGACGAGGCTGCAGAGGATGATGAAGTTGAAGTTCCTCTCTAACTTCTTCATCAAGAAGGCCTCGAAGAAGGAGGAGATTGGTAAGATGATGTCGGAGATGATTGCAAGCAAGGATGCGCAGGAAAATCTCTTCAGCAAGTGGTTCCTTTTCAAGACCCTAGTGTTGCCGTAGGTGTTGTGATGGCTGCGAAATCTGCATCTCTCGATGATATGGAAGTTGTATTCCTCGATCTCGACGGGACGATTTACCTAGGCTCAAATCTGATTGAGGGTGCGTTGTCGTTCCTTGAGCGTTTAGAAGAGAGGGGAATCAGGAGGTTCTTCCTATCCAACAACTCCAGTAAGTCTGTGGGGCAGTATCTAGAGAAGTTGCGGGGTTTGGGAATACCTGCTTCTGAGGACGAGATTCTACTATCCACTCACGACTTAATCTCCTGGTTGAGTGAGAATGGAATCGACCAGACCTACTTAGTAGGGACCGAGGGGATGAGGGAGATGTTGGAGTCTGTTGGCGTTGCCACCGCCTCGGAGAACCCCCAATACGTCGTTTTGGGTTATGATACTGAGATAACCTATGAGAAACTCAGTACCGCTTCCATCCATTTGCACAAGGGAGTTCCAATGGTAGCGAGCCACCCAGACATCGTTTGCCCTTCACCTGACGGGGGTTTGCCTGACACAGGGGCGTACATGGACCTCTTTGAGGCTACGACAGGAGTTCGACCAGAGCACGTATGTGGCAAGCCGAATGCCGGTATGATTCTGCACAAGGTGCAGGAGTTGGGGCTCCGCCCGGACCAATGTGCAATGATTGGAGATAGGCTTTACACAGACATGGAAATGGCTGAGAGGGCGGGCGTTCATGGAGTCCTCGTACTAAGTGGAGAGGCTACGATTGAGGATCTTGAGAAAGCGCCACAGAGGCCTTCTGTTGTGGTGGGCTCGGTTGATGAGTTGGCCAGATAGGGTGGAAAGCCTCAATCTGCATAGCCCCACGCCAAGCTATGACCGAGGGGCTGGTGACGGTTACAGGAGCGAGTGGGTACATCGGAAGTCATGTGGTTGCCAATCTGCTGGCAAGAGGCAGGAATGTCAGGGCCACAGTAAGGGATACTGAGGACCCAATCAGGGTGGATCACCTGAAACAACTCGAGATAGCCGAAGGAGGAAGTCTTGAGATAGTCGAGATGGATCTATTCGATGAGGCTTCAGTGCACGCTGCTATCGCTGGCTGTACCGATTTGATACACACCGCAGCCGCGGTGAGAATCAGCGCTAAGGACCCTCAAAAGCAGATTGTTGACCCCAGTGTGATTGGCACAAGCAACGTGGTTGCAGCGATTGATGCGGCCGGAACTGTAGAGCGGTTCGTGCACACATCCTCGACTGCGGCGATAAGACCCATGACATGGAAGGATGGGGAGACATTGACCACAAAGACATGGGCGGATGATGCAACTCTTGAGGGCAACCCGTACGGATTGGCCAAGGTGTTGGCAGAGAGGATTGTTCGTGACTGGCACTCCGATGGCGGTGGGGGAAAACCAAGGATGGTCACAATTCATCCGAGTGTGGTCTTCGGGCCACCGATGAGCAAGATACACCTGCGAGGTTCGCTTTCTTTCCTGAACGCCTTGGTCCAGAGGAAGGTTCCCGTCCTAATCCCTATCCAGATCAATATCGTCGATGTGAGAGATGTGGCTGAGGCGCATGTAAGGGCGCTGACAGAGGGTCAGAACGCCGGGAGATACCTGACGGTGAGTGGGGATATGCAGTTCTCTGAGATCTCAAGGACGTTGAGAGATGAGTACCCCGAACTCAAAACCCCTAGATTCACCGTTCCCTATCTTATTGCGCTGATTTTCGGCCCTCTCTTCGACAGGAGGATTACGTTGTCTTGGGCAAGACAACATCTGAGGAGGAAGCTCTACTGGGATGCAACGCCCGCCGAGCAGGAGTTGGGCATGTCTTGGAAGCCGGCCAGAGAATCTGTGCTCGAGTCGGTGCCTGGTCTGCTTGAGAAGGCCGGCAACTGAATTCCAAACAGGATTAGTTTTCAACGGAGCAGCCAACCGCGGCTTGTGGCCAGAGTGGCTCATCTTCTCGTCCTGCTGATGTTGAGTTCTACCATTGGAGGTTGTTTATGGTGGGAGGAAGAGAAAGAAGTGGTCGAAGAAGTCGGTCCTTTCGTCTTTGAACAGGAGATTCCAATCACGACTTGGTACCACTATCCTGGCTCGGTATCAGCGCCGTGGGCTGTGGATGCAACAGACCCTGTGGCGGTAGCAGCGGCTAACATCACGGCCAACTTGAGTGGGAACAACACACCGTACTTCGCGAACGCCACATACTACGGCACCGGCTTCGACACCTTTGAGCCGACCATCGGAATCACTGGATCGGGTGCCATTTTCTTCACCAGTTGGAATGGACTCGGTGATGGAACCCACATAATCAGGTCACGAGACCAAGGACAGACCTGGGAGGATGTCGGGCCGTTTGGAAGAGTTGATGATGACTCCGGACAGACTCCTAACTCGAATGACCCTTACATCTATGTCGATAAATTCACGGATCGTCTGGTCAAGTTCGACATGCACGCTCTAGCAGCGATGTTTGTCGAGTACTCGGACGATGATGGTGATACTTGGAGTGTGCCATACCCAGTAGAGGGATACTACCTACCACAGGACCACCAGAGCATAGGATCGATGCCGGTGCCCTCTGGAGTAGCCGCCTTCCATGAGGTCATCTATGTCTACTGCATCAACACAGGTTCGCCCGCAGCTGGCGCCCAGTGCTCTCGCTCACTCAACGGAGGGTTGTCGTGGGATGCCCAGAGAATCGGATTCCCGAGCAATAGCTTCCCGCAGTGTTCGGGTCTGCACGGCCACGTCGCTGGTGGCATAGATGGTGCTGTTTATCGTGGCAATCCCTCATGTGAGGGGCCGGCCGTGTACCGCTCTATTGACGGCGGTTACACTTGGACTGAGCACACTATCACCACCGAAGTCGGAATGCAGCAGGGCTGGCACTCGCATGAAGTCGCTACCGCGGTCGATGACGAAGGGAATCTCCATGCAACCTGGATTAGTCAAGACCAGATGCCTTGGTACGCATACTCCAGAGATAGAGGCGATACTTGGAGTGAGCCGATGATGGTGGCCGCACCTGGTGTGACAGAGACTGGTTTCCCTACGATATTCGCAGGTGCTGAGGGCAGGGTAGTGGTCGGCTACATAGGAGAGGTGAACGATGTCTCATCGAACAATTCTACTGTTGGAGGTGTAGGTTGGGGCGGCTACATGGCGATAATGACCAATGCCTTCGCGGAAAATCCCCTGATTACCAGTGTGGCAGTCAACCACCCTGAAGACCCATTGGACATTACCTCGGACTGTGGCAATGTGCGCTGTGGTGGGTTCGGCGACTTCATCGATGTAGAGATCGATGACGAGGGCAGGCCTTGGATAGCCCTCGCTCACAATGCAGCTGGATTCGAGGAGGCAGTCATCGGGACACTGACCGAAGGGCCTTCTTTGTATGGAGATCTGGCCTACCTGCCAGCACTTCCACCGGGTGGAAACTCGACGCTCAAGATGGGGTGATGTCACCGTTCATCTGATGTAGGCGGGTCCTGACCGAACTTCGTGCGCGCAGCGGCCATGATGTTGGTTATGGTGGTCGTTACGGCACCATTGGGGGGTTGCTTCGGAGAGGAAGAGGTGATAATCGAAGAGAAGAATATCTTCGATGAACTCTGCCCTGAGGGAATTGCGAATAACACTTGGTATCACTACTCCAATGCGACAGACGCCACCAAGGTCTCAGACGTGTTCAATGGCACTTCCGTTCTAGTCGGGAACAATGCTCCTTTCTGTGCAATTGGCACATACTACGGAATTGGATTGACTACATTCGAACCCACAATCGGGGTGACCTCGGCAGACAACCTGTACATGACTAGTTGGGGGAATGGGGATGCTGGCTCGACTGCGATTGTACGATGTTCGGGGTTGATTGGGATGACGAACGTTAGTGATTATGTCTGTGAGGATGTTTACAGTGTGTTCGCTCCTGTGGCCAACAGCAATGACCCGTATGTCTACGTCGATCCTTGGACGGACCGGATAATGAAATTCGATATGCACGCGCTCCTCGGTATGACTGTTGAGTGGTCGGACAACGAAGGTGGGAGTTGGACTGGGCCCTCGGTGGCTACGGGTTGGTCTGTACAAGACCATCAGACCATCGCCTCCGCCCCATACCCCGCACTCCTGCACCCAACAACATGGGTGTTCTGCGTCAACGGAAACTACCCGTACCCAGTCTGCTCTTCCAGCAATGACGGTGGGCTGACGTGGGGGCCGGAAGTCCCTGGTGCTCCGACAAGTTGCAACAGTGGTGGGCTCACGGGGCACATCATGGGTTCTGAAAACGGCAACTTCTACCGCGGCAACAGGGGCTGTGACGGTGGCGAGGGATACTCGATTTACCGCAGCACGAACGGTGGGCTGACTTGGACAGAGCACCCGCTGCCGACTGAAACTACTGGAACTGCGGAGACCTGGAATTTTGAGGAGGCACAGGTATATCCTGACTCTGAGGATAATGTCCACGCGATGTGGATGGGTTCGGATAACATGCCCTACTACTCGTACTCAAGAGATGAGGGTGATACGTGGAGTGAGCCATTGATGGTGGCTCCACCAATTGGGCTCAACGGCACTGGCTTCCCGGTGATTGCTGCAGGCGGGCCGGGTCAAGTAGCGCTGGGCTACCTCGGTGACTCGGGAGGAGATACGTGGAACGGGTATCTCACTGTGATTTCCGATGCTTTCGGCACAATGCCGTTGATGACTACCGTGCAGGTCAATGCATGGGGGGATCCACTCGATGTCTCTGCAGACTGTGGTTACAACAGATGTGGTGGTTTTGGGGACTTCAATGACATCATCATCGACCAACATGGGCGTGCTTGGTTCGGACTGGCTCACAATGTGGGTGGTGAGATAGGTATCTTCGGGACCATGACGGTCGGCCCCTCTCTACGTGGTAATGGGACGATTACAGAGATGCCTCTGGGTGGACCTAGTACTCTCTAGAATGCCTCGGGGTACAGGTCGTAGGCCTGGTAAGCGAAGCTGATTGCGAAGGCGAGCATTGCCAAGCCGCACACTACCATAGCGATTCGATATTTGCGTGGGGAAAGCCAAGTTCCTCCGCCTACGAAAATCCAAGCAATTGCTGCCTTGACTAGAATGATTGAGAGAAGGAAGGCGATTGCATAGATTACTGGTGCTATCGGTTCCTGCTCTGCTGCGGTGGCCATCAGAGGACCACCGATGAGGAACCAGAAGACGTACACATTGGGATTGAGTAAATTCGTCAGAACGCCACGTTTGAAGGAGCCCGTTGCGTCGCCTTCCATATCTGGGTCAGGTAGTTCCAGAGTGAAGCACTCAAGACCCATTTTGGTGAGGAACAGGGCCCCCAGTGCGGATATCAGTAGCAGAACACTTGGTTCGGTAGCCATCCAACCTGCAAAAAATAGGCTGACGATGATTAGTGGGCCGTCGGTAAAAATCGGGGCGGCTGCCGTCCACATCCCCGACCTAAGGCCCTTGGAAAGAGATTCTCTGATTACCATTGTCAGAAGTGGTCCGGGCTTGATTCCCTCGATGATGCCCAAGGCTACCCCGGCACCGGCTAGTTGGGCAATAAGTTCGGTGTCCATCACTCAGCGCCTCGCGGCAAGTTTGGCTAGAAGTTTGAGTATCTCCAAGTAAAGCCAGATGAGAGTGACCATCAGGCCGAATGCGGCCCTCCACTCAAGTTGTTTTGGAGCTCCTCTCTGCACTCCTCTCTCGATGAAATCAAAGTCCGCCACGAGACACAGTGCCCCTATTCCTACCACGAATAATGAGAATGCGATTCCGATTGGGCCTGAACCATGAATATAAGGAACTGCGTACCAACCAGAAAGTGATCCAATGATTGAAACGACGTAAATGAGGACGATGGCGACTAAGGCCGAAGTTACTGCAATTCTTGTATTCTCATCCCAAGCAATCAATCCTGCTCTGTATATCATTACCATCGCCCCAAGAATTAGGAATGTGAGAAGAGCGGCTAGAATGCCGATTCCTGGCAGTTCTAGACCGACTTCGAATAGCCATGTGATGCCTCCCAAAACCAAACCCTCGAGGGCGGCATATGTACCAATTAGGAAGGGATTCATCGATCCTGAGAATATAATCACCAAAGCGATGACGAATCCACCTATGGCACCAAGGAAAATCAACGGAGTAGAGTTCGGCATAGAGAAAGCCGTCAATACCGCGGTTGTGGCGGTAATCAGAAGAAGAAGACCGGTCTTCTCCGCGACTCCTTCTATGCTCATTAGATTGGTCTCTTCACCTTCCCACCAATTCGCATCCGAATAGTTGCTTTTATCGAAAGTCGAGTCTGAGAGTGCTGGGTTTCCTGAACGGTACATCTGCACCACTGACGAGGTGGTCCTTCTCAAGGCTTAGCCCGGAAATCGCTCACACGAGGCCCTTGAGATGTTGGCCCGTGTAACTCAAGGGGTTATCTGCGACCAGAGAAGGGGGGCCTTCTGCGACGACCAGTCCTCCTCTCTCACCACCCTCCGGGCCAAGATCGAGAACCCAATCGGCGCACTTAATCACGTCTAGGTGGTGCTCTATGACTACCACGGTGTGGCCGTTCCTGCGCAGCCTCAGTAATACCTCGATGAGTTGGTCGACATCCGCGAGAGAGAGTCCTGTGGTTGGCTCGTCTAGAATGTACACGGTGTGCCTTCTCGCTGGTTTGTGTAGCTCGGTCGCGAGTTTGACTCTCTGAGCCTCGCCGCCGGAAAGAGTGGTGGCGGGTTGGCCGAGGCGGATGTAGCCCAGACCGACATCTTGGATGGTGGAAAGTATGCGGTGGATTGTGCGTTGGTTGGCGAAAAACTCGCACGCCTCGTCGATATTCATCTCTAGGACGTCGTGGATGGTCTTGCCTCGCCACTCGACCTCGAGTGTCTCGCGGGTGTAGCGCTTGCCCTTGCAGATATCACAGACCACCCAGACATCAGGTAGGAAGTTCATCTCCAATTTTGTAGAGCCGGCCCCCTTGCAGGCCTCACATCGGCCTCCCCTGACATTGAATGAGAATTGGCCAGGCTCGTATCCTCTCTCCTTAGAAAGAGAGGTGCTTGCGAATAGTTCCCTGATTGGAGTGAAGGCTCCGGTGTATGTCGCTGGGTTGGAGCGGGGTGTTCTCCCGATTGGTGACTGGTCGATGACGATGGTCTTGTGGATGTGTTCGAAGCCGTCAATTCTGTCGTGTGATCCGGGTGTGGTGTCGGCGCCGTGGAGCTCCCTGAGAAGAGATGGTGCTATCGTGGAGGTGACGAGGGATGACTTGCCCGAGCCGGATACCCCCGTTACTGCGACCATACAACCCAATGGGATGCGGACGTCGATATCTTGCAGGTTGTTCTGCCGGGCCCCGGTGATGGTTAGCCAGCGCTCGGGGTCGGGCTCTGCGCGGTCCTCTGGAAGGGATATTTCCTCTCTGCCTGAGAGATAGGCGCCCGTGACGCTGCTCTTGCTGGCCAACAACTTATCCAAGCCGCCGTTGACGACTATTCTACCTCCTTCTTTCCCAGCACCCGGACCGAGATCTACCAACCAATCGGCTTGTCGAAGAGTTGCCTCGTCGTGCTCGACCACGAGAAGTGTGTTGCCAAGAGAAGTTAGCTCCCTTAGGGTCTCGAGCAACCTGCCGTTGTCTCTGGGATGTAGTCCAATGCTGGGCTCGTCCAACACATACATCACACCTGTCAGACGGGTGCCAATCTGGGTAGCGAGGCGAATCCTCTGGGATTCGCCGCCCGAAAGTGTGTTGGCTCTGCGGTCCAATGTGAGGTAGTCGAGACCGACCAAGGCTAGGAAGCGGAGTCTAGATTCTATTTCCTTGATTATCTCTCGAGCGATGTAGAGGGATCTTTCGTCCAACTCGTGCGCCTTCGCGACGGTGTCGCTTTCAGGCTCTTCCCTGTCTATCCTGTCCCAAGTGTCATCCAAAGCACCCAAGCGCCAGTGTTGGACCGCCGCGAGGGCTTCCAAAACACTGCAGAATGAGAGTTCAGGAAGAGAAATGCCACCTACGGTAACCATACTCACCGCCCGGTTAAGTTTCCTTCCACCACAATCAGTACATGGCTCATCGGTCATGTAGGAAGTTAGGCGTGACCTAGTGCGATTGGAACTAGTATCGGTATATGTCCTCCTCAGGCGGGCGAATACGCCTTCCCATGGCCTGACCATCCTGTAAGAGGAGCCTTTCTGTGATACGAAATTGAAGTTGATTTCAGTACTACCGGAACCATGCAGGAGGATATCCTGGGCATCCTCGTCAAGCTCTCCAAACGGAACGTCAACTGTGATTCCGTAGTGCTCACATGTCTGAGTCATCTGGCTGCGGTACCAGCCTGACATCATCGAACGGCGGAAAGGCCGGATACACCCTTCCTCTACTGTGGCTAGTCTGTCAATCACAAGATCTGGGGAGAAGTTTCGTTGAACGCCGAGTCCTTGGCAGGAAGGGCAGGCGCCGAGAGGATTGTTGAATGAGAAAACTCGGGGACTCATCTCAGGTAGGAACGCACCGTGCTCAGGACATGCGAACTCCTCGGAGTAGGCTATGGTGTCGCCTTCCTTGGTCTGGAATCTCATTTCTTCCAAATTGTCTGATTTCTTTGTTTTGGGAGCCTTAAGGCTCTCAATAGCCACAGCACCTGCACCTAGACGAAGTCCTGCTTCTACCGCTTCAGTCAGACGCTGTCTGTTGGCCCTGTCTAGGCGCATTCGGTCGACTCTGACATCGATATCGTGTCGGAGGTTCTTTTCGAGTTCAGGGGGATTTTCGAAATCCTCCTCCCTGCCATTGACTTTGCCCTGAAGATATCCTTGCTCCACGAGTGCTCTGAACAGGTCTGCGTGGGTGCCCTTTCGGTTTCTGACCGCGGGACTCCAGATTGCAATGCCATGGCCCTCGAATCTCCATAACACATCGTCGACTATCTCCTGCACGGTTCGGCGGGCCACTTCCTTACCACAATCAGGGCAATGTGGTAGGCCAACTCTAGCCCAGAGGAGCCTTAGATAATCCATGATTTCGGTGACCGTTGCTACCGTTGATCTTGGATTGTGACTGCCTTGCTTTTGGTCGATACTGATGGCAGGAGACAGGCCTTCTATGCTGTCGCAGTCCGGCTTCTTCATCTGACCGAGAAACTGTCTTGCGTACGAGCTCAGACTCTCGATGTAACGGCGTTGTCCTTCTGCATACAATGTGTCGAATGCTAGGCTCGACTTACCGGAACCGGACACGCCTGAGAGAACGACGAATTTACCACGAGGAATCTTGACATCGATGTTCTGGAGGTTGTGGGTGCGCGCGCCCTTGACCTCTATCCAGCCGTCTCTGACGGCGCCGTTCTTTGAGCCTCTGGCCATGTCAATTCACCGTGCGCGTGGGTATGCGTGCGCGAGATTGTCTTTGAATACATGTACTCGATAATGTGGGTGTTCACCTTAGCCACAGGGCGTCAATTGTTTCTCCTTCCTTTCCACTAGTATCTGGTGGAAGTAGCGTGAGGCCGTTATGCGCAACCATACTGTGGATGTTTCCACTGCCTTGGTGGGTGTGAGTAGTAGCAACCAAACCATCCTCACCGGCCTCTATTCTGATTCTCCTCATGCAGAGTTTTTTCGGGGCTCCTTTGATGTCTTCAGACAGCCTTACTCTGACTCTGTCTGCCAGTCGGGGCCCCAACTCATGGTCTGCACCCATACACCCAGCAAGCCATGGGGCGACGAGCGAGATGAATACCACATGGCTGCTGACAGGGTTGCCTGGTAGGCCGAATAATGGCGTGTCTTTCCAAGAACCGCAAAGTGGTGGGCCACCGGGGCGAATCAAAACTTTCCAGAATAGGGGTTCTCCTTCCTCTTCCATCAGGCGGCGGACAAGATCCCATTTCCCCATACTGACTCCTCCACTCGTTAGAATTACGTCGCAAGAGTCAGCGGCCTCTTCGAGTGTTAACCTCAGTCCCTCGATATTGTCGTGGACCACATCGAACCTCTTCGCTGACGCACCCATCTTCTCGACTAGTGAAGCTATGCCGTAGGAGTTTGACTCGTATATCTGGCCGGGTGATAGTTCAATGCCTGGTTGGACTAATTCGTCCCCCGTGCTAACCACAGCAATTGTTGGCTTGCAGACGGTCTCGACCTCGTGGTGACCCATGGTCGCAATGAGAGAGATCTCTGCTGGCCCGATTAGAGTGCCTGCAGGAAGGGTTTCCTGTCCTTTCTGCAGATTCTCTCCTTGTTTACGGATGTATCCGGGTCTCGCTGGGCCGAGGATTCTGACTTGTCTGCCTTCGTCTACTGAGTCTTCTACCATTACTATCGCGTCAGCACCGGGGGGCATTGGGGCGCCCGTCATGATTCTGCAGGCTTGACCGGTAGAGACGTGTGGTAGTTCTTCGCCACCAGCGCGGCTGGTTCCGACTATCTGGAGGATTGTGTCCTCGTCGCAGTCCTCGGTGCGTACCGCCCAACCATCCATCGCTGAGTTATCGAAGGCGGGGTCGTCCACTTTGGAAGAGAGGGGTGTTGCGAGGATTCTCCCATTTAACTCGGAAAGTGGTGTTGTTTCAGTGCGGCGAGGGAAATTGAGATTGCTGGCCAAGGCCAAGGCTCTCTCGAGGCTAACGCTGGTCTCCACGGCCCTTCGATTGCGGTTGAGTTGAAGTGTTCTTCCTATGTGGGCGTCCTGTGCTCTGGCCTGAAATGGGAGTGGTTCTTCTATCTCTCACAATAATTGCAGCACTGTATTCCTCTGTGGGCCATGGTGGAGGTTCGGGTTACCTAGCCATTCTCTCACTGACCACAATTGCTGTGGCCAATCCTCTCTGGCTCAAACAGTATGCTTGGTCGTTGAACCTGATTGTAGCTGGAATCGCTTTTTGGCACTACAGTGGAAGGGGCCATTACGACAGGAGTTTGGTTCTGCCTTTCTTGATTGGTAGTGTTCCTATGGCTGCCCTGGGAGGTTATGTGCAACTACAGGGCACTGTGTATGATGTTCTCTTGGCACTGGTGCTGGTATTCGCGGCATGGCGACTTTTGTGGTCAACGGGGGATGAGAAGGAGATAGTGAGGCCTACTGACGCTGTGGCAGTCGCATCGGGTGGTGGCATCGGGTTAGTTAGTGGGATGATTGGTATTGGGGGTGGGATTTTCCTCTCCCCGTTGTTGGTTCTCAGTGGTTGGGCCAACGCTAAGGAGGCGGCTGCAACAGCTGCCCTGTTCATTTGGTTGAATTCTCTTTCTGGTTTGTTCGGCTCTTCTCTCTCGGGTGATGTCAGTTTGGAGTTTGATTTGTTGTTGCCATTCGCTGGAGCGGTGTTGATAGGAGGAATGGTTGGCTCGAAGTATGGATCTCAGATTTCCAGCCAGAGTGGTGTCAGGAGATTATTGGTGGTGGTTCTGCTCATAGCCGCCATGAAACGAGTGGTGAGTCTCACTGGCTTCTAGGTCAAATCAAATTCCAAAGGTGTCTTCATGGCCGCACTCGGAGTAAGCGCATATCACCTTGTATCGATCGCGCTTGGGGCTTGGGATCTGCATGACTGAGCCGCACATCGAGCACTGATGTGAGATTATCTCGGGTTCTGTGGACTCGGGTTCATCAAACGCTTCAAGGGTCTCTTGTGAGATTGTCCAGCCTATATCCTCAGGTTCTGTGGTGTCGTTATCCTCACGCAGGCGTGTCTGCTTGAGTCCGAGTTTGATTTTGATTCTCCTTCCTTTCTTGGATGAGTCCTGTTTCTTTGGGCTCTTTTTGGGTCGTTTCTTCTTCGCTGGGGGTGCCTTTGGCTTGGGGGGTGGGGCTTTCCTGGGTGGAGGGGGTGCCTTCTTCTTGGGCGGAGGTGGGGGCGC
>CAXEUQ010000004.1:0-15408 GCA_963999425.1 uncultured Candidatus Poseidoniales archaeon
TGATTATCGTTCCGTGATGACTCATTCCCGAGTTATCGATATCGAGGGCGGGTCCACTGACAGGGTCTCTAATCTCGGTAGCGCGCAACTGCAGATCGATGCTGTCACGTACCACTATGCCATGCTGGTCCTGAATCGAAATACAATCGAAGCAGGAGACATTCTTGCCTCCGCTCATCACGTCATTGGATTCTTCGAAATAGATGCCCGCTCCATTTTCGGGTGAAGAAGCGCCAAGTCCGTTCTGATAGGTCGAGACGTATGACAATTCGACATTACTTGAGTCCCTCACCGAAACTCCATGCCCGGCATTCCTAAGACTGAGAATGCCCGAAACCTCGGGGTGGAACTCTCTCAGGTCGACTCCTGTCGCCCCATTGTCCGCTACCATCCAATCCGCACCCTGCGCACCTCCCTTCCACAGCAGGACGCCGGGGCCGGTCGAATTGCTGACCACGAGGTCGTTGATTGTGGGAGCCCAATTGGCACTACGCATGAACAGTCCTGCTCTATCATTAATGGGGGCTGTGGGACTGTTTGCACCGTTTCGATGTAATTCGATGTCATTGAGGATGGTCGAGGGGCCGATCATGTAGGCCTTGAAGCCGACAGCGGAATTATCCTCAATCAGCGCATCGGTGACTCTGACACCACTAGTGTTGACCTCAAAGGCCGCGTATGCAAGACCTGGTGTCTTAGCGCCCGGGCCTCCAGTCCCTCTCACTTCTAGTTCCGTGAAGATGGCATTGTAGGGGACGTTTGAGAACTGGCTGTGATTGTACTGCTCGACCATCACTCCGCGATACTGACTGTGCTCGACGGTGAGGTCTGCGAAGTTCGGTCGCGTGGTCCAACCGGTCGTAATGTGGCGTACGTAGATTCCATGGTCGCAGCGGGTCACCGTTGAGTCCGAAATCAGAGGGATGGAGTCCTCTACCCAGATGCCAGCTGCAATGGCCAGGGTCGCGCCAGAGATGTTGGAAATCTGAAGGTTCGATACCAATCCTCCTGAGTTGCCCCAGTAGTTCACTCCCCTAGTAATCAGGCCGTTCGCAGTCACTCCATCGACTATTGGGGCGGAGTGGGCTCCTACCGAGAGCCCAATGCCGTATCTCCAAGAGGTCGATACCCCATGTAAGTCCTGACCTCCTCCATCAATCACTAGATTGTTGATTCGGGGAGAGGCCCCATCGAACAGGTCGACAGCAACCCTGTCCGCATTTACTACGGTGAGGTCGTTTAACGTGGGGTCGCTGTCGTATATCGTCAGACCCCACTCAGCATCTGTGATAGTTAGGTTCTCGATCTTCGAGCCCAGACCCGCGCTGCTTGAGTTGAACACGATGCCATGATGGTCTCCGAAAATCGATTCCAACAGCACCGGGGCAGTCGAGGTCCCCTGAACTGTAAGCCTACCAGCCACAATGATTCTCTCATCATCACCAAGTTGTATTGTTGTTCCAGACTGAACAACGAGAATCTCGCCACTCTCGACTGTGTAACCATCCTGCAAGACCACAGTTCCCGACCAAACAGTAGTGGAGCGTGTTCCGGTGTCGGCTGCTCCAATAACCAGCGGAGCGTAGGAAGTGAGCAATAGAACGACTACGGCGATGACTGTCACACTGCGGTCGTCCTGTCGTCCATGCATGGCTTCGGGCTCGCTCTCTGACTGTTATCCCTTGCGGGCCGATGAGCGGTGAGGGATTATCGTACAGCAGAGGTCATAAACACCGACCGAGCGGGTCGGCTCGGGGATTCGATGAGCACAGCCTTCGTACTCATCAGGGCAGAGCCCGGCTGTGAGAGGGATGTCTATCTCTCGCTATTGGATATCGACAGCATCTCCGAGACTCATGTCGCGTACGGAGAGTATGACATAATCGCTAGAATCGACTTCGATGACGAGCAGGAGATGGCAAGGACCCTTATTGGAAAGATGAGGTCCTTGCCCGGGATAATCAAGACCGAGACTCTGATTGCCGTGGAGGTCTGAGTATGGCTGTCGGATTCGTTCTAATCACCACTGAGACCGGTTGTGAGGTCGAGGTAAGGGAGGCTGTCAGCCAAGTAGAGGGGGTTGTCGGACAGTGGATCGTATTCGGCCCCCATGACCTGTTCGTGAAGGTCGAGGCAGACGACGAGGCAGAGTTGACACGATGTATAGTCAAGGGCATCAGGGAGGTGCCTGGAATCATCGAGACTAGGACCCTCATCGGGGCCGAGATCTAGATCTTACGCGCTATCTTTGAGATTAGTTGATTGGCAGCGTTACAGCACTCGGCCATCCTGAATCTGCTCACTGCCTCATTCCAGTGCGAGAGTCTGCTGCTGGGTTCTAGGACACCTCTCCAGTACCATCGTTGAGCACAGAGCCTGCGGTGCATGGGCAGGTCATCGCGAAGCCGATGTCCGACGATGGAAGAATGGGCCTGAGACAACCAGTCGGGATGGTCATCAATCGACTCGAGCGTAGCGTGAATCAACCTCATCTTCTCGGTTCCTTCGCACGATGCTATCGCCTTTCGGGCGGCCTCAGTCGCTTCTGAGGGGAGGTTACCCGAGGTCTGAGAAGAGAGTCTTGACCTGAGGTCAAGCAGCCCGATAGTCGGGTGGTCTGAGCCTATGCCGGACTCAATCAATGTGCGTGCCCTAGCGGCCTCTGATAGGTCTCCGGTATCCAGAGCGACGCTGTGCCTTACGAGTTCGATTGAAAGTTCAGCGGCTGCTCTGTCTGATTCGGGAAGTCCAGACAGATCGATTGAATCAGAGAGGTTGACAAGTTCTGCTGCCAAAGATTCGGAAACCCTACCGGGCAGACGGTCATCGTGGAGCCTCACAAGAGCCGATATCGAAGCCCGTGCACGCTCGTCGGGTGTCATCTCGGACATAGCACTTGATTCAAGCTCCAAGGCGGCCTCGGTGTCACCTTTGATTCGGGCCACCCTAGCTAGGCGCAATTTCCTAGATGCTGTCGGGCGCAGTTCTGAGATGTGTCCCTCAGCGATATTGACCTCTCCTCTGTCCAAGGCTAAGTCCGCTGCAGCCTCTCTGAGAGGTTCGGAGTCACTTATCGCCACGGCCTGCTCAAGAACAACAGCGGCCGCAGCACTGTCTTCATCGGCAATCTCACCGATGTTATCGTTCATCCAATCAGCATCGATTTCTCCTGCGTTAATCATGTGGTGACTCTGGATTCTGCGAGCTCTCGCACCCTCTCTTGTAGACCACAGTCCCGCGGCCTTGGAATGCATCGACTTGGCCTTCTCGGGCGACCATAAACCTCTCCTGACGTTGCGAATCAGATGGTGAGGCTCTGCTGCTGTGCCCATCCATCTGAGTATGGCGGCTTCATCGAGTTCCAAGGTGCCCGACTCGTCGAACAACTCATCTACAGATAGAGGTGAGGGCGATAGGCAGAGTTCGTCAAGTGTCGAGATTCCTTCTTCGCTCAATCGACGCATCACGGTAGACTCAACGAACTCTTGAACCGCCTCGACTCTCTCGGGAAGTTCCTCACCAGGTGACCACAGATGGAGCGCCAGAGGGTGACCTGCCAGAGACTCAGCCACGCTGAGAGCCTCCTCCTGCTCGATGTCGCTGGGCAAGATAGAGATAGCATTCTGCGGATCCAGTCCATCCAGTTTGAGCTCTGACAGTCCATCGGGCACACCGAAGGGGCTAGGAGACCTGACCACCACCAAGATTGGGGAGTTACTGGATGATGCGTGACCAATCAACTCAGCCACGCCTTCGGAATGTCTCGTGTGCAGTTCTTGGGCCTCGTCTATCACAAGTAGTGTCCTTTGTCCGGCCGCGGATGCGGAGATTGCAGAAGAGTCAGACAGAGACTCGCCCAGCCACATCTCACCGATTGTAGAGGCGTCCGAGTCAATTGAGCATGAAGCCCAACGAACTGTCCAACCGCTGTTGATGATAAGTTCAGCCACTTCTCTCGCTAGACTTGACTTGCCAACTCCCGGGAGGCCACTGAGAAGTACGCTGGTTCCTCCAGTAAGCGTCGCTGCGAGGTTCTGTGACACCTCATCCCTACCGTGGAGAGTTGACTTATCGGGTAATGGGCCGTAGCACCTGCCTCTTCTGGTGGTAGATTCCGGTTCGTTCTCTGATAGGGCCTGTCTCCCCGTATCGGTGATATGGACTACAGTTCTTCGGCGGGAGCCTCCGCCGATTACGTGTGCTGTACGAGTAGTAATCAGGCCACTCTCCTCCATCGATGTAAGTGGGATGTGCAGAGCCGATCTCACCACTCCTAGTGATTCGGCGAGCCCGGGGAGTGAGAGTTCCCTAGGGACGTCCCAAGCCTCCTGCATCTCATCTCCGAACTGGGCGAGCCGGGCGAGGATGCGCCGCTGGGCCTCTGGAATCACGATATGTGAGCGAAGGCACGGGTTCATGGGCGTTCACCTGCGGCGCATCAACCACATGGCACTCAAACAGGACAGTCTTGAGATGCCTCATAAGCCCGGAGTCTATCTGTTTCGGCGTTATGATGACAGAGTCATGTATGTAGGTAAGGCGACTAATCTGCGCTCGCGAGTCAGATCCTACTTCGCCGCCAATCCTGACCGCGAGATGATTCCCCTTCTGGTCAGAGACTCAGACCGCATTGACTTCATCGTGACTAAGAGCCCCAGCGACGCGCTGATTCTCGAACGTCAGCTCATCAGAGAGCACAAGCCACGCTACAACTCTATGTTGAAGGATGACAAATCGTACCCCTTCATCGCTTTGACAGGGCACGAACAACCTCGAATCATATACACCCGACATCCTCCAGAAGGCTCTCGCAGTTGGGGCCCATTCTCAGATCCGAGAGCTGCAAAGAAAGTGATTCAACTCCTGCGCAGGCAATTCGGAATCAGAGATTGTCCGGAGTTGTTGCCTCAGGGATGCTTGGCCATGCACATCGGGCTGTGCCAAGCGCCTTGCATCGAGCCATCTGGATACGCTGAACAGGTTGCGGCTGCGATGAGTGTACTAGACGGTGATGCGGCGAGGTTGATTGAATCACTGCAGAGCGAGATGGATGAGGCCTCAAGTAGGCTCGATTACGAGAGAGCCGCCACGACAAGAGACCTGATTGGCTCTGTCCAGAGTACCATCTCCCAGCAGGTGGTACACAGCAGATTCTACCAAGACTGTGATGCTGTGGGCTTCGCATCCAGAGGAGATACCGGAGTAGTTGTGATTCTCAACGCCAAGGAGGGTATTGTCCAAGGCCAACTCGAGTATCCTCTGCTGCACCGCGGAGACGTCTCCGACTCGGTCTCATGCGTACTATCAGAGCATTACTCTAACACCAAGCCTCCGCGCAGAATTCTGGTACCCTCTCCAGTGGGGGAGTCTCTGAACTCATGGCTGACCGAGCGTCGGGGAGGAACTGTAGAAGTACGGGTCCCGAAACGTGGAGAGTTGGCCAGACTCAGGAGGATGGCTGACCAGAATGCCGAGGCTCAGGTCATCAGGCATCACAAGAGTCGTTCCGGCAGCCTCGAGCAAGCGGCAGCAGACGACGGAGCGAAACTTCTGGGCTTCGATTCACTTGACCACGTAGTTTGCTTCGATATGGCTCAATTGCAGGGTGACGAGCGAGTTGGTGCATCAGTAGTACTGCGCAACGGCAGGCCCTCAAAGGAGGAATATCGAACCTATCGAGTCAGGGGCGATGTAGTCGACGATCTTCGGATGATGAGCGAGGCAATCGAGCGTTGGCTCAAGCATCAGGATGGGTGGCCTGACCTGCTTCTGCTGGACGGTGGTAGTACTCACCTGTCGACAATCCAGAGTATGCTGGAATCACATGGACTGAGGGGGCGATTCCCGGTTGCAGCCTTGGCCAAGAGAGAGGAGACTCTGTACATGGATGACAGGTCTCCTATAGTTCTAGAAAGAAAGGGCAGAACTCTGATTCACGCTCGCGATGAAGCACATCGATTCGTCAATACCTTCCATCGCAAGCGAAGAGGTAAGGGTGCTTTGAGTGACCCTCTAGAGGAGATAGATGGAATCGGGGCCAAGAAGATCCAAGCGTTGCTTAGGCACTTCGGTGGCAGGCGAGGTATCGAGCATGCAAGCATCAGAGAATTGCGTGAAGTCCCGGGTATTGGCAAGTCGATGGCCGAGCGAATACATCAACATCTGAACAGCTAGTCTTCGAAGAACGATTCATCGACAACGGTGGTTCCGTCATCGAGTTTGCCGAACTCTGACTCCATCGCGAGTTCGGTCTGCTTCTGCTCCTCGGCAGAGGTCTCCTCCATCTTCTTCGCCTTGCGCTCCCTCTTCTTCCTCCTGCGTCTACTAATTAACAGTCCAATGACGAAAATCAGCATGAAGATGTAAGGGGCTAACTCACCGATCACGAACATCCAACTAACCTCCACAGAATATGATACGATGTCCTTGTTTTCGCTGCACTCGGTCCAAGTGGTCGCATCAGGGCATACTGGCGTCCTGTACAATACGACCTGTCTGCCATCCTGCTCTATCAACTCGCCCAAACCCTCCCGGCTCTCGAAACTGAGTAGCCTGACCGAGGATGGTAGGTGAATCTCGAATCTAGCCGAGGATCGAATGGTTCCGAACACGGTGTGTTCCATTAGTGGGGTCACCTCGAGGAAGAACTCGAGTCCGTCGACATGAATTCCGGATGAGTTCGCGACGGGGGATCCGAAAGCCGCGAGAATTTGTCTAGATATGCTGAGGCCAATCGAGGCTGGCTGCGCGGCGATGGAAATCTCTTCTCCACGCAACTTGGCGGTAACTACTGTGGTCTCGACCTCAAACCCAAGGCGCATCGGGACGGTATCGCCAGCCTCGGAGTTAGTAGGCATGGTCACTGTGTCGAAAACGGCCACTATAGGGGTGTCATCGAATTCTCCCTTGATCGTGTAGGGGCCCATGCCGAAGTCTTCGACCATCTCGATACTTCCGAATGATTCGATTATCTCGCCGGATTGCAATGTCAATTCGTCTGCGAGTGACTGCAGACCCCGATTGGATATCTCGAGCATTATGGGATCGCCTACCCCCAGATCAAGGGGAGCCTCAAGATCTGAACCTGCAAGCAGTCCTCCGTCTATCCTGTCTCCAATGACAATCCCCCTCCTGAGCAGGTCCGATGGTACTGGGCTGAGGTCAACTCCTTCCTCGTTCAGTTCTATACCTAGACGATAGATCTCCAACACGACCTCGGCCGAGAACTCGACCTCGGCGGCGAATGAGGTCTCCCTGATTGCGAACTTCTCTATGTCGACCACGATATCGAACGAGATGCAGGTCAATTGATTGGACCCACAGATGAGGTCCGGGCTTTCTTCCTCACAGGGGTCGGAATCAATGCAAATGGGGTGTCTCCAGTCAAACATCCGGGTTCCTTTGAACGCGAAATCCTGCTCCTCTCCTCCCGAGGAAGATGCAACGATAACAACTTTGGATGGATCATCTATTGTGGACTCGATCCACTCTGGCAGATGCAGTGTAAGTGTCATCTCGGTCCTCGGCATGTCCTCAGGCAGCAATTCGTGCAGCCAGGAGGTGTCAGCATGCATCTCTACCTCTAGGACACTCATCAGCGAAGCAAGATCCTCGTCGGTGACCTTTGACAGGTCAATTGTGGCGATGTCGCCACCTGTGTTCTCAAGAATTCGCTCGACAACTGAAGCGACTCTCATCGGAGTTGATTGTGAACTGGTCTCAAGCATGACCGGCCAATCTCCACTCATGGCGTTCTCGCCCTCTATGCAGTAGCGTACTTGCAGAGACTCCTCGCAGGTCACTCCTGGTGTGTGCTGGAATTCCAGACCACCGTGCTCATCGGCATCGGAGAATTGCGGCGTGTCGAACCAGATCTCAGCCCCCAGAGTCTGAGAGAATGCAGTAGACATGTCTGCAATCGGTATGCCTTGAAGCAATGCGGAGAGATCCTCATTGACTTCTTGATCAAGGAGTCTGATTCCATCGGATGACACCCAAGGAATCTCGATTGTACCATCGTGCAGGTCGGCATTCCAGTGGCTCAGCGTGTCGGAGTCGAGGTGATGGATGGCAATCATCAGCTGAAACTGAGAGTTCTGAGGGTCGGAGGCATCAATCTCGAGATTTACCCGAAGTGAAGGATCCTGTTCAGAGAATGAATAAGTCGGAGTCGTCGTAGTTCTGTGACTTAACTTGGAGTGCAACTCCACCGAGGAGATGGCTGCCTCAGTCACCGCCTGGGTGTTGTCTACGGTCACTATCGAATAGGTCTGAGGATGCCCGTCGAGGGACCTGCTCATTATCGACCCTGGCTCTTCGACACTCACAGTATTCGCATAGCCCGGTGGCATCACTGAGAGTTCCAGCCAATGTCCCATCGGTGATGTGGCATTGAACTGCGAATTCAGCGAGGCACCCATCGTCAGCATCCCCTGCATCATCCGATTGATGTCGGAAGTCTGCGGCTTGAGACCGAAGGCCTCGGTATCGACCTGCATCTGTAGTACTGCCTGGAAGCAGATTGGAGGTTGGAAGGGATTGTTCTCGTATCCGTTGACCTCGTCTATCGAGTCGTAATCGGAATCGTACACGCACTGAGCATCAGGCTGTGACTTGTAGTCCACCTCGGAGACCGTGGTTATCGTAGTGGTGTTGGCATTCGGGAAGTTAATGTCGATGAACTCCTCCATAATCTGTTCCACACGTTCTAGTACAAGATCGGAAACAGAGTCTCCACCTCCCCTGTCGAGGCCCTCGTAATTCCTAATGTAGTCTGCAGGTATTCCGTCCCACGGCGCGCTGTCGCCCTCAAGGTCGAGGTCATTGAGGTTCAAATCGTCTCTCGACATCTCGTGGACTGCTAGTCCGACGCGCATCTCAACCATCTCAGCGTCGGCCACATCTATCTCCACGGAGCTAGCAATCCACTCAGGGCCCGGTGTGAAATCGAGAGAGGAGTCGTAGTCGTCGCAGATGCCATCCGCACTGTTCCAAGTCGAGCAGATGTCGTTGGTCACTTCGGGTTGACCAGGGGGCGGTGCGGCGGCGACGATTTGCATCAAGAACAGCATAGTGAGTGCGACTGCCGCGCGGCGCATGCCGCGCGGATGTGCAGCCATCCACCATAAGTCTGAATCCAACATGCATCGTCACAGAGGCGATGCAAGGGCAGGACCCTCATGGCCGACTACGTGAAAGCGTCGCCCAATTGATTCAACAAAAGGGAGCTGATTTGTCACTGTTGGATGCGCTTCCCAAGCGCTGGGAGAAGTTTGCTGATGTCGTTCTATTCCAACGTGATTCGTTCTCAGAGGAAGAATGGGGTTCGATTTTCGGGCCTGAACTTTGGACTGCGGTGGCAACAGCACTGAAGGTTGAGCGAATCGGGCGTGTTAGCGAGATTGTGGGTGAGAGGAGAGAGCCTACTGTCGAGATACTGCTCGGTGAGGAAGACTGGGTCGTTAGGCGAGAGAACGGAGTTGATTACGGCTACAACCTCACCGAGTGCATGTTCTCGGCCGGGAATGTCAACGAACGCCGCAGGATGGGAGAGGTGGTCGAAGAAGGTGAGGTGGTGTTGGACCTCTATGCCGGGATTGGTTACTACACTCTGCCAATTCTATTGCACTCACAGGCCGAGCATGTCCACTGCTGCGAGTGGAATCCCAACGCTGTCAAGGCGCTTGAGGCCAACCTCAAGGCCAATGGCGTCTCTAGTAGATGTTCAGTCTATTTCGGGGACAATCGGGTCACTACGGCTCATATGGGAGGTGTTGCCGACAGAGTGATTCTGGGTCTGCTGCCATCATCACAGGATGGTTATGCAATCGCTATGCGGGCGCTGGCTCAAGCAGGAGGAGTGTTGCACCTGCATGGAGTGGCACCATCTAAGGATCATTCCTCCTGGGCAGACGTAGTAATGGATCAATTACGATCAACCGATGCAAATCGGAGTGTCGAGGCCGGGCTTCCGATTCGGGTTAAGAGCTATGCTCCGCACTGGGACCACGTGGTTCTCGATGTGTTGGTTAGATGATTCCGTCGAACTCAAGTCAAGCGGCCCCGACCCGTCCACATGGCAGGCGATTGGTTGACCGAGGCCGCAGCCGCATACAACGTGGATTCGATTGAGTCGAAGGATGCCTATCCAGCGCATGTGCTTATGCCTGTGGATGTTCTATCGACAATCCTTGAATGGACTTTCCAGTCGCTACCCGACGAGATACTGGTGGGATTGGATGCAGATACCTCAATGCCTCATCCTGATGAGGTTGAACAAACCTTGCGAGGGGTCGACTTCGAGGACGGGTTGTTCTCCGGACAGGGATATATCCTAGGAGATCCGCATCTTGTCAACCGAGGCGACTCCTTCTCTGTACACCATGTCCCCGAGGAGTGGATGGATGGTTTGTTCGACGATTCTCGAGGAGTTCGCGGGGGTCGCTTCTCGTTCTGGCTGCACACCCATCCCAACGCGCCAGCGATTCCGAGCGGGGCGGACGCTGAGTCGGCGCAGTGGACAGAGGGATGTGATATGATTCTGGGAATCCGCTACTCTCCTGAAGGTGTCCTGCCATGGTTGGACGGTGTAGAGGGAGAGCGTCGAGAGCTCGCTCCTGCCGAGGATGGGCGTCCGGTCCTAGGACGGGCGGTGACAGGTCATCTGATTCATGGTCTCGAACTGATTGCCTTCCACCGGACAGGTTTTGGAATCAATGTCCTTCTAACCGATTCCTCAGGAGTTCCCATAGTAAGATAGTCAATTGTCCCATTCACTCTTCGGGTACGAAGATGTGTTGTCGGTAGTACTCTAGTTCAGCTATGCTCCCTCTGATGTCATCGAGAGCTCTATGACCGGCAGGCTTCGTGGCTCTCGGCAGATTCGGATACCACCTGTCTGCGAGTTGCTTGATGGATGTCACATCGACGCTACGGTAGTGGAAGAAGTCGTGCAGATCTGGCATGTAACGTCGCAGGAAACGCCTGTCTTGGCCGATGGTGTTACCGCACAGGGGAGATTGGCCTGCATCACAGTGAAGACTGACGAAATCCAATGTCAGTTGCTCGGCATCTGCCATCGGGATGCCGTCGCTCCTGACTCTCTCCAGCAGACCGTTCTCAGTGTGGTGAGTGAGATTCCAATCATCCATCTTCGCGAGTTCGGATTCAGGTTGAGAGATTGCAATTGCTGGGCCCTCGGCGACTATGTCCAAATCGCCTTCTGTGACGATAGTGGCAATCTCGATGATTGTGTTCTCATCCGGGTCTAAGCCCGTCATCTCGAGGTCTATCCAGACCAAGCGCTCATCCACCATGTAATCGCCTCCGGCCGTTCGGTCTTATTGCTTCCCTTCCGTGGGCGACAATGATAGCGTACTAGTGTCGGGCTTGGCCTATGGAGAACATCGGGTACATCCGGTTGCTGCGTAGTAACCGTCCCTTCAGACGGCTATTCCTTGCCAATGAGATTTCCTTCATCGGTGATTGGTTCACCGTAATCGCATTGTTCATCCTCGCTGGAGAGGCCACTGACAACTCTCCTCTGGCAATTGCAGGGGTACTCGCCTCGAGGAGTTTCTCTCTGGCCGCAGTCACTCCGTTCTCGGGGATGCTAGCAGACAGGTACTCACGTCGCGGACTGATGATTCTCGCAAATCTCTCCTCCCTGTTCGTACTAGTAACAGTGCTTTCCCTCGACCTGTTGGGCAGCCTGACTTCTGTCTATGTACTAGCCGTGGTAATGGTGGCGGCCAGAGCAGTATTCGACCCGGCCGAGTACGCCTACCTGCCGAACATCTGCAATGAGGAGGAGCTTCTCACAGCAAATGCTCTAGCCTCGGGAGGATGGTCGGTCGCTCTGGGTCTTGGCTCTGCTATAGGGGGATTGACGATCTCGGCCTATGGTATCGAGACTGCACTATGGATTGACTGCGTTACCTTCGCGCTCGCAGCTCTAGGAGTAATGACGTTGCCTCCAGGCGGGCCAGACAGTTCCGAGCGTCGAAGTATGTCTCCTTCAGTGGTGCTAGGGGAAATAGTCGATGGCTGGAGGTACATCCACTCGAATCCACCGATTCGTAGGGTGGTCTTTGCCAAGGGTCTGTGGGCATCGGGCGGTGGGGCTCAGGTGTTCTTGTTGATTCTGATAGGCATGGAAGCTGGCTTCGGGGAGGTCGCCGCCGGGATTGGAGTGCTGTTCATGGTGCGAGGATTCGGCAGCGGATTCGGACCTCTTGCTGGGCGGCCTCTGATGCAGAGCGATGCACTGAGGCCGTATCTGATAGGTTTGGCAGTAGGCGTGTGCGGAGCATTCTACATCGCTGTATCTGCTGTCGAATGGGGCCAGATACTGTTGCTTCTCGTATTCCTCGCTCACGCTGCCAGCGGACTGAATTGGGTACTCTCGACGACCTTCCTGCAAGAGAGGGCGGAGGATGAATGGAGAGGTAGGGTAGCTGGCACCGATCACTTCCTGATTACCTTCATGATGGGTGTATCGGCCATTACTGCCGGCTACATCATGGATGATAGCATGTTCTCTCTGAGAGAGGTAATTGCCCTGACCGGTATTGTTCAGATTGCCCTTGGCATAATCTGGGTGTTCGTGATATCCCCTAAGGAGAAGGAGCTTCTAGACCAGTCTCTGCAGGCCAACTAGGACGAGCAGTGGCGCGATAGAGAATACTACGTTGTTAAGCAACGAGCGGCTTGACGCTCTGACCCGCTCGGATATCTTGTTCTGGATATTCTCATCGAACTTGTCCATCGCCTCCCCGGCAGGTCCTCTGAACTGTTCCAAGGTGGTCTCGGCGTAATCGGCCACCAAGTCGAGGACATTGCGACTGAGCCTCTGCAATGGGCCGTCGGTAGGTGCAGGAACATGCTCACCATCGACTGTGTGTTCGACATCGATTACATCCCTCCATGGACGAGGGACCTCAATCTCTCCGACTCCTTTCAGAATCTCCCGACCTACCACCGCAGCCTGCACAGCGACCTTTGCGGTGGTCAGATTGTACTTGGCTAGCATTTGGATATCTCTGCGCGAGCGAGTGACTTTCGTGAAGTCGGTGATTACCCAAGCCGCTCCTGCAAGCAGCAGCAGGGTGACGCCGATGTCCGGGGTCTCATCCCAAGTGGGCCAACCAATCGGTCCGAAAGAGGCTCTCGCGGTGATAGCTATAATCGCAGGCAGAAGGAAGCAGAGGATCTCATTCAGGACGATAAGCCAGAATCCTTCGATTGGGAGTTTTCGCAACCTCTGAGAAAACCACTTGAGATGCTTCGTCCGCTCACCGGGCGGTGCGTATGTGTTGACTAGATCAATCAATGGTGGCATGACGAAAATCAACCTGAGTACGAACGGGATGATGAGAATCAGTAGGTAAGCATCCCAGGGTGAAGCCGGGGGCAGGCTAGGGAAGGCAATCGCCTCGGCCATTGTCAATCACTGAACCCCGGGTCTCATCAACATCACTACGGCGTCAATGTCATCTCGTTGCGACAGAAAGCGCAGACCGCGCCATGATTATGACCAGAAACGTCGATCCGACCAGTGTCGCAGCCAGAACGCTTGAGGTTCTGACGAGCATCAGGCAGAACCCTGTGATTCCGCATGCATAACTGACAAACTCGCAGCGTGATGCAAGGACCAGTACTGAAGATGGTACCATCACAGAACTGGTGTATTCCCTAATCATCCTACTCAGGAGGATGTACAGTCCCTGGAAAGGGATAGCGATGCAAAATAGAGCCAATGCAGCTAACAACAGAGTTTCGGGATTGTCTGACTTCAACTCGCTACCCTTCCAGAATAGATTGCTGAGGCCCACACTCAGGAGACCTGTGTGGATTAGAGCAGAGGTGGTTGAGACTGCGGTTGCTTCAACCGAATCCGGAACCATGCGAGCGCTCGGCTTAGAAGCACAGTTGAAGATTACCCTGACTGAGTAGGCTCAGACGGCGTTCCTAGGAATGCGCTTGCCTACCCAGCGCTTCCAAATCGGAGGCACTAGACAGGGCCACCAGCAGGCGTAGTAGCCTGCGGGCAACTCAGGGGCATCCGGATGAGGTCGTAGTTTCCAAAACGGAACGCTTGCCCTGACATGGTGATCCGAATGACGTGTCAACTCAAGCAGTGACCAGCGAGACCAACGCGCCTCGGTGTTCCATGACTGCATCTCGGTTTGGCGCTCGTCCAGACCCCTTCTGAGTCCCCAGTGACGGATGTAGTTGACATACTCGAGAGTCAGTATTGCAATTGCTGATGCGATAATCCAGCCGACTGCCATAATCTGGCCTTGTGGCAGTGCCAGCATCGCTCCGAGCGCGGCCACTTGAATCGCTAGCCCCTGATAGGACGGGTTCCTGATTCCAGTTCTGCCCTTCTTTGCATGCACTCTGGCAGAAGAGCGGAACTGTCCCGGGATTGTCCTAATCCAAAACGACCACAGTCCTTGCTCCTCGGTCGCGCTCGCTGGGTCTTTGTCGGTAGCTACCCACTTGTGGTGGTTGTGATTGTGCTCGGTGGTGAAGTGTGGGTAGTGGATGCTGAACAACAGAAGTCTGGCGAGTCTCCAGCCCGGACTCTTCGGTTTTTTGTGTCCCAATTCGTGGGCTGTGACAATCGCTGAGGCGGCGGACGATAGGCCTGTTGAAAGAGCGGCGAGCACCAGCCACAGCGAAACCGATGCCTCAAGATAGGCGAAGCGGAAGAATGTGGCTAGGACGATGAAATGGACGATACCGTGCACCCACAATAGGGCCTCAAAGGGAAGTCCCGATTCTCTGGGTGGACGAGGTTTCTTTGACTCCCCCATGACTATGTCCAGAATCGGACCGACGCCCCAGACGAATACCACTCCCATTGCAGTGTAGGCTCCACCCAGAAGGTTGCCCGCTATGACAATCAACGGATTGACCAGGCCTAGCAGATGTACTGCCCAAGGTTCAGGGCTGAGCTCAGCGGCCTCAGTCATACAACGGTGCGTGCTTGGCTCTGGTCTTAGCGATTTTCGGAGCAACAACCATCCTACAATAGGGATTTCCGGGGTTGTTAGCGAAGTAATTGTGATGGTAGTCTTCGGCCACGAAGAAATTGACCAGTGGGCTGACCTCAGTCACAATGGGTGCAACGTAGAGAGTCGATGCTTTGGCGATGGCATCCTCGATTTGCGACTTCTGTTCGTCATCGGAGTAGAATGCAGCGCTGCGGTACTGAGGGCCGATGTCGTTGCCCTGACGATTCAGTTGAGTCGGGTCATGACAGGTGAAGAAGACCTCTAGCAGGGTTGCAGCGTCGATGACTTCTGCATCGAAGGTCACCCTGACTACCTCAGCGTGCCCCGTGCGCTTACCGCAGACCTGTTCGTAGGTCGGATTGTCGACGTGTCCCCCCGAATATCCGGG
>CAXEUQ010000005.1:0-14550 GCA_963999425.1 uncultured Candidatus Poseidoniales archaeon
ACGGGTCTTCGAATTGCGCATCACTCATTCCTAACCCTGTGCACACATCCTTTCCAAGTAGAGAAGGCGCGAAGGCTGAACGCAAATCAAAAACATCTGCCAGACTCCCTTCTACGGTGTCGAGATTGGCCTTACTGAAACCCACATCCATTAGACGATCCATCGTTATATGTGGACATCCACCAAGCCGACCGGTACCGATGATGTACTCCTCGATTGCCTCACACTCACTGTCTGAGTAGCCTAATCTGCGCAGTGCACTAGGTACTCCTTTGTTGACAATTCTCAACGAACCTCCTCCTGCTAGAGTCTTGAATTGGACAAGTGAGAATTGCGGCTCGACACCAGTCGTGTCTGCACCCATAATCAGGCCAATTGTGCCTGTTGGAGCAATCACAGTAGTCTGAGCATTCCTGTATCCATGCTCCTCTCCATCTCTGAGCGCACGGTCCCAGGCCCCTCTTGCAGCCTCAAGCAAATCCTTCGGACACTTACTGGCGTTGATTCCCATGGGTGGAACGGTAAGCTCCTCATACTCCTCTACAGGAGCATCGTAGGCAGCTCTTCTGTGGTTCCTCATAACCCTGAGCATGTGCTCTGAGTTCCTCTCATAGTCAGCGAAGGGGCCCAAGACCGAAGCCATCTCGGCGCTGGTCGCATAGGTCTCGCCACACATTATCGAGGTGATAGCACCGCAAATCGCGTAGGCCCGCTCATCGTCGTAGGGGATTCCCATGTGCATTAGTAGTGAGCCGATGTTGCAGTAACCTAGACCCAGCGTTCTGTACTCATACGACTTGCGGGCGATTTCCTCAGAAGGGAACTGAGCCATCAACACGCTAATCTCGAGAGTCATAGTCCACAGCCGTACACTGTGTCTGAAATCATCGACCTGGAATGACTGAGTATCCTTGTCATAGTAGTGCAGGAGATTGATGCTCGCAAGGTTACACGCGGTGTCGTCTAGGAACATATACTCGGAGCACGGATTGGATCCGTTTATTCTCCCGCCCTCGGGACAGGTGTGCCACTCATTGATGGTGGTGTCGAACTGGACTCCTGGGTCAGCACACGCCCAAGCAGTGTAGGCGACTTTGTCCCAAAGCCCCTGAGCATCGAGAGTCTTGCAAGGCTCTGGGGTTCTATCTTGAGCCTTGGCCTTATCCAACTCAGTCCTCCAATACAAATTCCAATCAGTTCCGTTGTTGACCGCTTCCATGAACTCGTTTGGAACACGCACCGAGTTGTTGCTGTTCTGGCCTGAGACAGTGAGGTAAGCCTCGCCCTGCCAATCTGCATCGAAGACCTCGAAGTCGACACCCTTCCATCCTTGTTTGGCGAGGTCGACAATTCTCTGGATATGAGGTTGAGGGACGTGCTCCTTGATGGCACTCACCATGGCTCTGCGAAGTCCGAGATTGGTCTTCTGCTCGAATCGACCCTCGTCATCTCCGTGCTCCCAGATTGCATCCATTAGAGCGTTTGCGTGCTTCTGTAGAATGTTACTGCCAATCACTAGCGAGGATACCTTCTCCTCCTCGCTGGACTTCCAATCGATGTATTCCTCGATGTCGGGGTGGTCGAGATCGAGAGTCACCATCTTGGCGGCTCTTCGGGTGGTCCCACCGGACTTGATTGCGCCAGCAGCCCTATCGCCTATTTTCAGGAAGGACAGCAGACCACTTGAAGTTCCTCCACCAGACAATGGCTCTCCCGCCCCTCTGATTCTAGAGAAGTTTGAACCTGTTCCTGAGCCATACTTGAACAACAAAGCCTCTCTGTTCCAAAGCCCCATTATCGACTCGGTTCCTCCAACCAGAGAATCAGATACGGACTGGATGAAACAGGCGTGTGGCTGAGGATGCTCGTACGCGTTGGTTGAGTATTCCAACTCGGCCGTCTCGGGATTGATGAATGAGTGTCCCTGAGCCGGACCTTCTATGCCGTATGCCCAGTACAGGCCGGTGTTGAACCACTGGGGGCTGTTTGGTGCAGATCGCTGACTTGCAATCACATAGCACATCTCATCGAAGTACGCGCGGGCATCAGCCTCGCCGGCGAAGTATCCGTACTTCCAGCCCCAGTAGGTCCAGGTCCCTGCGAGCCTCCGGAAGAGCTCTCTTCCATCGGTCTCCCCACCCATTCTCTCATCAGCCTCAAGCGTCTGAAGCTTCTCGTGGTCCGGCTCACTTCGCTGTAGCCAGACTGGAACATCATCCTCAGACACCTTTCTCAGGTACTTCGGAACTCCTGCCTTTCGCAGATATTTCTGAGCGCAGACTTTTCCAGGAACCCCTGCGAATCCTGATGGTAACTTGACACCCTCGATGGAGTCAGCCATCGACCCATCTGGGTTTCTAATCTCGACATCCATCTCGATCCATTCGAACGCATCGAACGGATCATCACCGGAGGTGGTGAATCGCCTCTCTACGACCATGCCGGTTTCCGCATCGCCGGTTTCGACATCGCCCTTGACTCTGGTCTGCATCCAATTCCTCCCAATTTTGCGCCCGCCTTTCACCTTGCGCGACGCAAGGGATTCCGTCTTCCCAATGGAGGGTGTTTAATGATTGAGGACAGGAGAGGTTTGATGACCGATGAAATCACATTTTTTTCCCATTCGACAAATTAACAAAATTGTTAGATTTCTCTAGGGGTTCATCTCCAATGTCCAGTCGAGTGTTGCCCCCGCTCTAGTGATCATAATACCAACGCTACAGAGCTTCTCGTGACTGTTCTCTATGATTCTACGAACCAACTTCTCAGGCACATCTCCTCTCACGACATATCTCATATTGACGTTGGTGAAAACCTTCGGGCTCTCCGGTGCTCTCTCGGCTTCAATCTCTACAGTCAACGCCTCGAGATTATCCACTCGGTCCTTGAGCCCTCCAACGACATCAATCATCGAACACGCGGCGTGGCCGTGCAGCACCATCTCCATCGGACTGGGAGATGATTCGTCATAGATACTGAACCGCTTCCCTCCGCCCGTGGTCCCGACGTATCCGTCATCATGGGTCCAACTGACTTCGCCCTTCATGCACCCCGACTCAGGCCATCACGCTTCAAGGGTTGTCTTGAAAGAGGGGCGGCAGGTCGCCCGTATGAGAGCCATGGGAGCAGGCAGCAGAATCACAATGGATGACGGGCAACTTAACGTCCCAAACGACCCAATCATTCACTACATCGAAGGAGATGGAATCGGTATCGACATCACTCCTGTGATGATGGCCGTTGTAGATGCTGCAGTTGAGCACGCTTACGGAGACCAGCGTAAGATTCACTGGAGCGAGGTTTTGGCCGGCCAGAAAGCATTCGACGAAACAGGCGAGTGGCTTCCTGAGGCGACTAAAAAATCTATGCGCGAGGGATTGGTTTCAATCAAGGGACCATTGACAACTCCAGTTGGCGGAGGTATCCGAAGCCTGAACGTTGCACTCCGACAGCAACTAGACCTCTTCGCATGCGTGAGGCCCGTTCGCTGGTACGCTGGAACTCCCAGCCCGGTCAAGGAGCCGGAAGCCGTTGACATGATTATCTTCCGAGAGAACAGCGAGGATGTATATGCTGGAATTGAGTGGGAGTCAGGAAGTGAGGAAGTTCGCAAGGTCATTGACTTCTTGCATAATGAGATGGGAGTGGACAAGATCCGATTCCCCGACACCAGCGGTATTGGAATCAAACCAGTCAGCCAAGAGGGGACAGCGAGGATTGTCCGCGCAGCAATCAAACATGCAATCGAGAATGATCGTGACAGCGTGACCCTTGTCCACAAGGGCAACATCATGAAGTTCACAGAAGGAGGATTCCGAGACTGGGGTTACCAACTGGCAAAGGATGAGTTTGGTGCTACTGAACTTGATGGGGGACCTTGGTGCACAATGACCAATCCAAAGACTGGCAACCAAATCACGATCAAGGATGTCATTGCCGATGCAATGCTCCAACAAGTGCTCACACGCCCAAGAGAGTATGGAGTACTCACAACGATGAATCTCAATGGCGACTACATCTCAGATGCCCTGGCAGCTCAGGTAGGTGGTATCGGAATCGCTCCGGGAGCCAACATCAACTATGATACAGGCGTCGCTATCTTCGAGGCCACCCATGGTACCGCCCCGAAGTATACTGGCCAAGACAAGGTCAACCCCGGCAGCCTCATTCTATCTGCGGAGATGATGCTTAGACACATTGGTTGGTCTGAGGCTGCCGATCTAATAGTCAAGGGAATGGAGGGTGCAATTAGCGCCGGAACCGTGACTTACGACTTTGAGCGTCTAATGGATGATGCCACTCTGCTGAAGTGCAGCGAGTTCGGCCAAGCCATCATCACTCACATGGCTTAGCCCAACAGCATGTACGCAACTATTGCAGCGACTGCGACCAATGCCACGATTCTCATCATGTCCGGGTTTACTGCCGATGAACCGGAATCCAATCGTAACACCTTGTCATTAGGTCGCACCCTCTCAGGGACCTTTATTCCGACATCATCGCCAGATCCTGCGCTCTCGACTGGGTTCAGGTTGATTTGCATGGAGTCGACATCCATCTCGAAATCCGTTGTCGCCCCCGAGAACCTGATTCTGTCACCAATTGACAGGTCACCAGTGAGTTCCAGAGCCGCTACCCCGACTTTGCGAAAATACCGGTCGACCCGGCCTACTTCTTCGTCTGACACATTCTCACCTCGTCAGCCGAATGGGACCTGAGACCTTGAACTTACGGATTGGTATTTTCGCCGAAATCAGTGATTTGAAACGACGTTGAGAATATTTCATTCGGAGTGTAAATCTTCAACGCAAGTGTAATTTTTGTTACTTGAGGTTTAATTATAGAAACGACGAGTCCAGAGTATGCCCGCAGTAATCGCAGGTTATGCACGCTCACCATTTACTCCAGCCAAGAAAGGGGCCCTGGCTAGGACCAGACCAGATGACATCGCTGCGGTTGTAGTAGACAAGTTGCTCTCAGATGTTGGAATAGACCCGTCACTAGTCGACGACCTAGTAGTGGGTTGCGCCTTCCCTGAGGCTGAGCAGGGATACAACTTAGCCAGAATCATCACCTTCCTCAGTGAGCTCCCCGAAACTGTTCCCGGCGTGACAATCAATCGCTTCTGCGGCTCTTCGATGCAGGCTATTCACGACGCGGCTGCTAGAGTCAACGCCGGCCATGGTGAAGCATACATCGCAGGCGGTGTTGAGAGCATGACTAGAATCCCGATGACCGGGTTCAATCCAATGCCCAACCCCGACCTCCCATCCGAGGTCATGACATCTATGGGAGTCACCGCCGAGAACCTGTCCAAAATGCATGAGATTGGCAGGGAGGAGCAGGAGCAATTCGCAATTGAGAGCCACGCTAGAGCCACCGCTGCAAGAGAGTCCGGATCCTTCGCAGAAGAAATCGTCCCAATCGAGACCTCTGAAGGCACCGTCGACCAAGACGGTTGCATCAGGCCGGGTACCGACTCTGAGGCGCTGGCCAGACTACGCCCTGCCTTCGATGCCAACGGCACCGTGACTGCAGGCACCTCCTCACCTCTCACAGACGGAGCCGCCTTCGTGTTCGTCTGTTCGGAGGAGTTCGCTGCAGAACACGGACTTGAGACGATGGCCCGAGTCAAGAGCGCTGCCGTATCTGGTTGTGCTCCCGAGATTATGGGAATCGGTCCTGTCGAGGCTAGCAGAAAGGCACTGGAGCGCGTTGGTCTGACGCTGGGAGATGTCGACATAATCGAGTTGAACGAGGCCTTCGCTGCTCAATCCCTAGCAGTGATTGGTGAGTTAGGCCTCGACCACAGCAAGGTCAACCTCGAGGGCGGAGCAATCGCACTCGGTCACCCGTTAGGTGCAAGCGGAGCTCGAATCACAGGCAAGGCTGCTCAGCTGCTCAAGAGGAACGGCGGCAAGCACGCACTAGCGACACTTTGTGTGGGCGGCGGAATGGGAATGGCTACCGTATTGGAACAAATTTAGGTGTTTGAATGTCAGAAAGCATAGAGCGCGTAGCCGTAATCGGCAGCGGAGTGATGGGCGCGGGTATCGCCGCACACTGCGCCAACGCTGGGTGCGAAGTTCTACTGCTCGACATCGTCAGAGATGAGAGTGATCGAAACTCGGTAGCAAACTCTGCAATTCAGCAGATGATGAAGTCTAATCCTGAGATGTTGATGCACAGGCGAAATGCAAAACTAATCTCTGCTGGCAACATCGAGGACGACTTGTCAAAACTCTCCGAAGTCGATTGGGTAGTCGAGGTAGTAATCGAGAATCTCGACATCAAGCGCAACCTCTACGCAAACATGTCCGAGCACATCGGGCCGAACACAATCGTTTCCTCGAACACCTCAACTCTTCCTCGTTCAGAACTCGTTGAAGGAATGTCCGAGGACATGGCATCCAGATTCCTGATTACTCACTTTTTCAACCCACCACGGTACCTGCCTCTTCTCGAAATTGTCACCGCCCCCGAAGTCGACGACTCCGTTACTGGGAGACTATGCTCATTTGCAGATCAAAGGCTGGGTAAGAGAGTTACAATGTGTAACGATACTCCGGGATTCATCGGTAACAGACTCGGGATTTACTTCATCCAAAGGGCACTCAAAGCAACTCTTGACCACAACTTCACGGTTGAGCAGGCAGACGCTATGCTGGGACGCCCAATCGGTGTACCCAAGACTGCAGTATTCGGGCTGATGGACCTAGTCGGAATCGACCTTGTCCCACATGTCACCTCCAGCATGCTCGAGCACCTCCCATCAGACGACCCGTTCCACGATATTGCCGGGACCGGAGGCGATATTGTCGAGGCGATGATCGACGAGGGATACACTGGTAGAAAGGGGAAGGGCGGATTCTACCGTCTCAACACCGAAGACGGCAAGCGAGTCAAGGAAGCCCGCAATCTTTCCACCGGTGAATATGCACCTGCCAATCGCAAAGCAGCGTTCTCATCCGCGAAGATGGGCAAGCAAGGCCTTGCCAGACTCATGGATTACCCTGATGAGGGCGCTGCGTTCGTTGCTGACGTCCTGCTTGATACTCTGTCATACGCCGCGCACATAGCACCCCAAGTCAGCGACGACATCTACTCGATTGACGGCGCAATGAAGGTCGGATACAACTGGAAGAAAGGGCCGTTTGAGATGATGGACTCAATTGGTGCTAGCAACATGGTCGAGCGATTGGAGGCGTCCGGCCGACCTGTACCCGATATGCTGGCTAAGGCCGCTGCCGCAGGTTCGTTCTACTCTATCGAAGACGGCGAAATCAACCGTCTTGCAGTAGATGGCTCGATGGTCACAGTCGAGAGACCCGAATCCACACTCACAGTAGCCGACCTGAAGAGGCGGGGTAAGCCTCTGAAGCGTAACGGCTCTGCAAGCATCTGGGACATGGGCGATGATGTTCTACTCGTCGAATATCATTCGAAGATGAACGCAGTTGATCCATTCATCGTCGAAATGTTGGTCGATGCAGTCGACATGGCCGAGTCAGGCGGTTGGAAAGGAATCGTAATCGGCAACGACGGCTCCAACTTCTGCGCCGGAGCAAATCTAGGATTGGTTCTGTTCGCCGTCAATCTAGCTGCTTGGAAGGATGTCGAGGACTTCATCTCTGCAGGGCAAGACGCCTATCAGGCTCTGAAGTACTGCGAGATTCCCGTCGTCGCTGCTTCCGCTGGCATGTGTCTGGGCGGAGGAGCAGAAGTCCTGATGCACTGTGATGCGATTCAGGCTCATTCTGAATCCTACATCGGACTTGTCGAAGTCGGTGTTGGAATCATTCCTGCATGGGGCGGATGCAAGGAACTACTCGGTCGCCTGCGTGACTTCGGACTAGTTCCCGAAGGCCCCATGGGAGCTGTGATGAAGGCCTTCGAGACTATCGGAACCGCTCAAGTGGCGAAATCTGCAGAACAGGCTCGCTCGTTGGGTTTCCTCGGCCCAGACGATAAGATTACCATGAATCGAGATAGACTTCTCGCCGATGCCAAGCAGAGAGTATTGGAGATGTCAGACGACTACGAGCCGCCCGAGCCTCGAACCTACAGTCTGCCAGGGGAGACTGGCTTTACCGCTCTCGAGTTGGCTGTCAAAGACCTCGCACTTTCGGGGCAAGCCACTCCACACGACCTTGTAGTCACCACAGAGTTAGCACGAATTCTAACCGGTGGAGACACCGACATGACCGAGTCTTTGGAGGAGGATGACATCCTTGAGATGGAGAGAACAGCAATTGGTTGGCTCGGGCGACAGCCCAATTCGTTGGCTCGGATGGAGCATATGTTGGAGACGGGCAAGCCGTTGAGGAATTGAGGTGAAATGATGGTAGTTTGGGAACCCCCTGCGCGCGAATACGATTTCCTGTTCAACGAGGTTTTCGACGCGGTCGGTTCGATAGATGGGCTAGGTTTCGAGGACTTCGATGCTGACTTCCTTGCCATGCTGATTGAAGGATGGGCCACTCACGCCAAGGAAGTCTGGCTACCAATCAATGAACTGGGTGACCGGCAAGGCCTAACTTTCCAAGATGGCAAAATCACCATGCCTCAGGAATTCAAGGAGGCCTACAGGAGAGGCATCGACGAGGGTTGGTTAGCAACATCATGCAAGCCCGAGCACGGTGGCATGGGAGTTCCGGTCTTCTTCCAAGCAGTGACCTGGGCCGAGTTCGGAACCTCTGCCTGCATGGCCCTCAGCGTTCTGCCAGCGTTGTCCATAGGTGTGTATGAGGTGCTGACCTCTCATGGTCGCGAAGACCTAATCGATTACTTTGCAACCAACTTGGCAACCGGTGAGTGGGCTGGTACGATGTGTCTCACGGAACCTCACGCTGGGACTGATCTGGGCATTATCAATTCCAGAGCCGAACCTCAGTCTGACGGAACCTACAGAATTTCAGGAACCAAGATTTTCATCACCTACGGCGAACATGACATGGCCGACAATATCGTACATCTTGTTCTTGCCAAGGCTCCAGGCGGGCCCGAGGGAACCAAGGGAATCTCTCTTTTCCTCGTGCCCAAATACATGCCATCGGAATGGGACGGAGGTGGCCTAGAGGGAGTTTCGAACAGCCTCAACACAGAGCACAACGGTGTAACTTGCTCAGGTACTGAGGAGAAGATGGGTCTGCACGCGAGCCCCACTTGCGTGATGAATTTCGATGACAGCGTCGGTTGGCTCGTAGGTCCGCTGCACGGCGGAATGCCACTGATGTTTGAGATGATGAACAGAGAGAGAGTGGCCACCGGAATGATGGGACTCGGCCTCGCCGAGATTGCATACCAGAATGCGCTTGCATGGTCTCTTGAGCGCAGACAGGGGAGGGACCTCAAGGGAGTTAGAGACCCCAACCAACCTGCCGACAACATCCTAGTTCACCCCGATGTCAGACGTATGCTCCTAGAGGCCAAAGTCAACAACGAGGGTTGCAGAGCGCTAGCAGTTTGGACAGGCATCCTGCTCGACCAGATGCACAGTGATGATCCTGAGGTGGCAGAGCATGCAACCGCTCTGGTCGCTCTTTTCACACCTATCATAAAGGCACACTTCACCGATTTGGGTTGCGAGACTGCCAGCACCTGCATGCAGGTTATGGGTGGTGCTGGCTACTGTAGCGAATTCGGTGTCGAGCAGTATTACCGCGATGTCAGAATCTCCAAGATTTGGGAGGGGACCAATGGGATACAAGCCCTTGACCTAGCCGGACGCAAGATTACTCAGGACTTCGGCAAGAACCTCCGCTACCTGATGTGGCCATTGTCCGAGTTCATCGAGGAGAACAGGGACGACCCCGAGATGGCTGAATTCAACAAGCCTCTACACCAAGGAGTCAGAGGACTACAGCAGATTACCCTGCTGATGATTGCCGAGGGAATGGCCAACCCACACTTCCTCGCCGCGGGTGCAACCGATTACTGCCGATACTTCGGCAATATTCTACTCGCATACATGTGGGCGAGGATGGCTAAGATCTGCTTACAGAAGAAAGGCGACCCTTTCTATGATGCCAAACTTGCGAGCGCCCGCTTCTTCTTCAAGCGCATCTTCCCCGAAACAATCAGTCTAGCTGCAAAGATTCAGTCCGGGCCAAAGGCCTTGATGGACTATCCAGTGGAGATGTTATGATGTCTGATGGAAATGCTAGCCGAAGCTTGCGAATGAGATTCGACAGAGCCACCAAGAAGGCCTGGGATTTACCATCCCGCCCATCGAACAAACAACTCTTGGAACTGTACGCCCTATTCAAGCAGGCAACTGAGGGAGACTGCGAGGGGAAGGCTAGGGGCGGTCTCAAGGAACGCGCAAAGTGGAAGGCATGGAACAGTGTCTCGGGCACTACTGAGGCCGAGGCTATGCAGAGGTACTGCGAGCTAGTTGACTCCCTGATGGGGTGAACCATGCCGATCGATGAAGGCAAACTGAAATCCGAGTTCAGAAGCCTACTTGGACCAGTCAAATTCCGACTGTTCTCTCTGGTCTCTATGCCTGCTGCTAGATTCGCAGGCCTGCGCATGGACAATCTCGATGAGATTTCATGCGTGACTTCGATACCTGGGGGCTGGCGCTCCCAGAATCCATTCAAGACGATGTACTGGGCAGTACAGGGAATGGGAGCCGAACTGGCTACCGGGGCAGCACCTTTCGCAATGTCGAGGGCGATGCCCGAGAAACTCAGGATGTTCGTAGTCGGAACTGAGGCAACCTTCACGAAGCGAGCCAAGGGGAGAATTTCGTTCACCTGCGAGGATGTGAGGGCTGCTAGAGAAGCAATCGATTTGAGCGCTTCAACAGGCGAATCGGTGGACTGCGATATGAGGTCTATTGGAACCGACTCTTCGGGAGACATCGTCTCCGAATGGGTATTCAAGTGGAACTTCCTAGTGATGGACTGAGGCGAGACGATGGTCAGAACACGACTGACAGATGATGCGGGAGTCGAGCATCCAATCATCTGCGGAGCGATGTACCCTTGCTCCAACCCAGAACTCGTGGCCGCCGCCGCAGAGGGTGGCGGTTTGGCAATAATGCAACCCGTCTCTATGACGTACGTGCACGGATGGGACCTTCGCGAAGGGATACGCTACATGCGCACCTTAACCGACAAACCAATTGGATTCAACGCTCTCATCGAGAAGGGCAGCAAGAAGTATTTCGAGAAGATGAACGGCTGGATTGACATCGCGCTTGAAGAAGGGATTCGATTTTTCGTTACTTCATTGGGTAAGCCCGATTGGGTGTGTGAGAAGGTCCATGCATACGGGGGAGTCGTATACCACGATGTCACCAATAGAAAGTGGGCAGAGAAGGGTAAGGAATGCGGTGTCGACGGTCTCATTTGCGTCAATGATCGTGCTGGAGGTCATTTGGGAGATATGTCGATGGGAGAGATGTATGAGGAACTTCATGATATGGAACTTCCACTAATCTGTGCGGGGGGAATTGGTAGTGAGAAGGAACTCAACAGAGCCCTCGAGTTAGGCTATGATGGGGTACAGATGGGAACAAGATTCATTGCAACCACTGAGTGCAACACACCTGAGGATTATAAAACAGCAATCGTGGATGCCGGCGAGGCAGACATAACATGGACCAACAGACTCACAGGAGTACCAATTTCTGTCATCAAGGCCCCTGGCTTCAAACAAGATAATTCATGGCTAATGCGCAGACTCCTACGAAGTAGATTCAAGCACACTGCTAGGATGTTACTGAATGCTAATTCATTCATACGACTGAAATATCTCTCCAGAAGCAAGAGCAAAAACACCGCTAATAAGAAGAAATACTACTCTGCTGGCAAGAGCGTCGAGACCGTCCGCAGCATAGAATCAGCCACTACAATCATGAGTAGATTGGGTGAGTCTCTGAACAACAATCCGAATCTCAAAGACCGGACGGATTAGCATGTCTAGTCAGACAACCCCACTGATACAGAGAATATTCTCCAACTCCGTATTCAGGACATTCCTGATTTTCTCCATATTCAGGGCATTCTACGGTGCAGGCATCCTAGTAGTGACTTGGTTCTTAGCCACCAGCGGAGAGGCTCCATGGTGGTCCTCCATTATCTTCCTGCTCTTCTCCATGGTGTTCTCAAGGATGCTGTTCAAGAGAATCAAACTCAGATGGCCGCATCTTTTTGAGACTTCACAGGACCCTGTCGTTTAACTGCTGAGCATCGCCCACGACACCGAACCCGAACTCCTCTTCAAGAGCCCTTGAAACTAGACGGAAGTCAGAATCTCTCGTGGCAACTAGTACACTGCCTATGTCAGAGTGACATGCAGATGATATCTTGGCAGCATCCGACATGATATCTCTATCTCCTTTCTCGGGGTAAATCTGCTCGCCATCAATAGAAGTCCTCGCGGAAGTCCTCCCCATGCTCCTCTTCTGTTCGTCGATTAGAGCGAACACGTCCCGATGCTTAACTAGGAACTCATCAAGCGCTAGGGACTCTGCTCGATCTGCGCCCCCGGGCCATCTGTTGAATGTGTCGAGGACTGCCTCGGCACTCTTCTTGAGGAAACTGTCACCGATCCTATCCTCCCAGACCGACTTGTCAATGTAGATGTCAGAGAACAGACTGAGCACTGATTCTGAACTCCTAGCTCGGTGCAGGAACTCTCCCTTGGCGGCAGGCGGTACATGCAGGACCACTCTACCTTCCTCTGCCCTCCTCCGCAGCATCCAGTGGAAAGCCCTCTCCACGGTCCAGTCTAGGCTGCCTAGGTTGTCCACCGATAGCTCACGCAGCAAATCGTCCTTCAGAGCCTCAATGAGAATATTCGTATCGACGATTATGAGTGGCCTGAGGGAGAGTCCCTTCAGTGTCCTTCTCTCCTTGACTGGAATGATGCCACTATGGCTAGTGAATAGGGCTCTCTGACTTTTCTTCAGTGTCTCGGACTGACTCTCCTCAAGCAGACCGGAGTATATCGCCTTCTCTAGAATCCTGAGCCCTGCTAGAGGATCCTCCTCTGCAACATCCATTGCTATCTTCGCAACCACCTCAGAATCGCGTCGTCCTCTAAGTTCGTACAGAACTCTCCTCTCGACATCGCTCTGTCTACTGGTTCCAACGGATCTCAGTTCCTTCATCGCAGCCCTAACTCTGCCAATGAAAGGCTCGGAAGGAAGGCCGTGCTCTTCGGGATACCTGAGCAGTTCCTCGAGGATAGAATCTCTGCTCTCTCCATTAGAAGTCGTTTCACCAACCTCAGCCTGATTGGCTGCGAAAGCCAGCAACTCCGAGCTGGCTTGATCCCTCTTACCAGCATCGTGATGAGCACCGGTTCTGAGGTACAATTTGAATCGGCTGGTCACCGTGCTTGCGAGTGCGGGATTGGAATCAATGATTGAAACCGCCTCCTTCCATCCGGCGGAATGAGCGAACTCAATCAGTGCCTTCCTCATTACCAACGAAGATTTCTCAAAATTATCACTGAGTTTACCGGCAGCATCCTTGTAGGCCCTAGCCGCATTCAAACGATCTCCTTTCTCACGAAGAATAGCCGCCCTGACGACCTGCAACTCTGGAGATGCCTTGGCATTCTGCCGATACCATTCCTCAAGGGCTGGGATACCGATGTTGTATTCGACCACTAGATCCGTCACAGTCGACACGGTCTTGATTGTCACACCGTTTTGCCAGGACAGATCACCCAAAGACTGAATCGCGCCATCTGTCCTATCTTCAGTTCCGATTTGCAAATCCATCGCAGAACGATTTAGTTGTAGCGAAACCATCAGAGCCCCGAATAACCTCCTCTCTAGAGTAGTAAGACTTGCCTTCGCTACCGATTCCTTCAGGCTGATTAAACGATTCTCGCGTACCACACCATCTCCTTCTACCGACAGAGCCCTCCTGACCTCGTTCAAAGCCCTCAGACCATCGGAGTCAAGCTTCTCGTGAATCGACTCGACCTCCTGTGCTAAACCATCGAGCAGCGATATTAGGGCAATCGAAGTATCACTGAGATACTGATCTCTCGTTGACCCCTCGATTGAAGATAGAGCGACCCTCCTCAGAGAAGAGAGACTTTCCTTGCTACCTACATCTCCCTCTGAGTGCAGGTGCCAGCATAGCAGAACCCTCTGAGGATACACCTTGGCAAGCGATGGGGACTCCTTGAATACCGCTAACATCCCTTGTATGTCTGCTGCTTCGACGAATGTGTTGAGCACCGCATCTGTGTGTCTGATGGACCCTCTATTGTTCAGTTTCCTAGCGGCCTCAACGCGGACCTCGATTGGAACCCTCTCTCCATTAATCACTGACAATAACCCATCCTCCTCCATCTCGGAGATAGCGGAGATAACGGCTTGGGACATCGCACCCGAGCCAATCGGGGGCATCAGGGCAAGAGCAATTGGGACATGCTCAGAATGCTCTATTTCAGCACCCTCTACAATCTTAACAGCCTCATCCATTCTACTCTCTGAGACGAGCTTGCCTGCTAACTCCCAACGGACGGGAACGGACAATTGCTCTCCAATCTCGCCTAGAATAGATACACCCCTCAACA
>CAXEUQ010000006.1:0-14096 GCA_963999425.1 uncultured Candidatus Poseidoniales archaeon
TTCTGCTGGCAACTCCCATTGCCTGACTGCAGACAGGGGTCACTATGTCTCTACAGTTGGAGCAAACGAACAAGTTCCCTGCGAACCGGGTTTCTATCAGGATTCTAGGGGTATGACAAGTTGTATAGCAAACAATCCCGGCTTCTACACAGATGAGTCTGGATCCTCCCATGCGATACCATGTCCTGCCGGAACCTACCAACCAGATTCACAAGCCGACGAATGCATCGAAACCGATACCGGATTTTTCGCACCGGGTCCGGGTAATTCTAGCCAGACTGAGTGCGGAGCCGGGAGCTATGCTCCAATGATGGGAATGGGGCAATGTACTCTAGCCGAGGCTGGACACTATGTTCGTGATTCTGGATCGTCTAATCAGGAGGAGTGTCCTGTAGGAACCCACCAACCATCTGCCGGCCAATCGGCCTGCACTGAGAACGACCCCGGTCATTACACAGTAGGGGAAGGATCCAAGGAGCAGATAGCTTGTGATCCAGGGACTTATCAGGACTCTGCATCTGCTACTTCATGCATAGAAGCCGATTACGGATACTATGTGCCCGAATCCGCCTCTTCTGAACAGATGGCCTGCCTTGCGGGTACCTACCAGCCTTCCACCGGGCAATCAGGGTGCATTGATGCGGAGAAGGGCCGCTATGTCCCCGGTACAGCTGCAACCGAATCTATGATTTGTGTGAGAGGAACATATCAACCGGAGGAGGGCCAAGCCGAGTGTCTAGTTGCTCAACCCGGTAACATTGCCCCCAACGAGGGGATGGAGGCACAGATTCCTTGTGACAGAGGTACCTACCAAGATCTCTCAGCCCAGACAGAATGCATTACTGCAGATCCCGGACACTATGTTCCAGCCAAGGGAGCAACATCACAGACTCCCTGTAAACCAGGCTCGTATCAACCATCAGCGGGAATGATGGCATGCAACTTGGCCGACTCTGGCCATTTTGTTTCAGAGTCGGGTGCCACCAGTCAGACCAAATGCCCCGAGGGCCAATCGCAGGCAGATAGAGGAATGACCAGTTGCGAAGATGACGATAGCGGGTTGCCTACGTTCGCTATTATTGGAGCAGTGGTGGTGTTGGCCATTGCAGCAGTCTTCATACAGTTCATGAACAATTCCAAGTCACCCCCTAGACGAGGTAAGAGAAGACCTCCAAAGGGCAAGCGAAAGGTACGCAGACCTCCTCAAAATCTGAGTAGAGAACTCTCTCAAGAAGAGGAGTGACTTCTAGCGCAGTTGATATGCAACAGGGTTCTCCGAGAGAACCCATGCGAGACTACCCCGGCGACCGAGTTGACCTCCGCAGTGATACGGTAACACAACCCACTGAGGCCATGCGCGAAGCCATGGCTACCGCAGAGGTTGGGGATGATGTGCTGGGTGACGACCCCACTGTTATCGAGTTGCAGAACCGTGTTGCTGAGATGCTCGGCAAGGAGGCTGCTTTGTTTGTTCCCTCCGGGACCATGTCCAACGCTGTCGCTATCAAAGCCCAGACTAGACCGGGCGACGAGATTGTCACCCATCGCAAGAGTCACATCTACATGTACGAGGCTGGGGGCTATGCAGTACTTGCAGGATGCTCTGTCTCACTAGTGGAAGGGGAGATGGGACAGATGTCCCCAGAAGATGTTCAGAAAGCGATTCGAAAGGTCGAGGGCAGTGACTCTCACTATCCAGAATGTACCCTGATATGTGTCGAGAACACAGCCAATGTGGGCGGAGGATCGATTTACAATCAGGCCACTCTGGATGCAATTTGCGAAGTCGCTCACTCAAACGAGTGCCGCGCCCACTTGGATGGTGCGAGAATGTTCAACGCGGTGGTCGCAAGCGGGACTGACCCAGCTAGGATGGTCCGGGACTTCGACACCATCTCGATATGCCTATCCAAGGGTCTGGGCGCACCCGTAGGCTCGCTCTTGGTCGGCGACGCTGCGACTATTGACGAGGCCCATAGATGGCGCAAGATGTTCGGCGGCGGAATGAGGCAGGCCGGGGTACTAGCCGCCGCTGGTCTGTACGCGCTTGAGAACAATATCGACAGGCTAGCCGAGGATCATTCCAGAGCCCGCCGGCTGGCCGAGGCTGTGGATGCTATGGATGCCTACACTGTGGACCTCGACGCAGTCCAGTCGAACATGGTGTACGTCGATTGCAACGAGGGTGGCGCGAAGGCGCTAGTCGAAGACCTAGCATCCAGAGGTGTGGACGTCCTTGACCTTGAGGACTCGACAATCAGAGCGGTTGTGCATCTACACATCACCGACGAGGACATTGACCGGGCAATTGCAGCATTCGAAACCGCTCAATGACCCGTAAGCATTCAATATCCCTTAGGCTAGCGAAGGCTATGCGCATTGCCTCACTCTTCGTCGCGGCCCTGTTACTTTCATCCCTCACGACCTCGGTTTCGAGCAGTGAGGGCAGCTCGATGTGGGACGATGCCAGATTGGGGGTGAATGGAGGAACTGTGGGAGCAGTCGCAATCTCTCTGGGTAATGGTTCCAACATCTCAGAAACGACCGTGATCGAAGATAACTTCGTTCCAGTCATCGAAGTTTACACCGCCACATGGTGCACCAATTGCGTATATACAGAAAACTCACTCAACGAGGCTATTGGAGACACCGAGGTGTTCTTTATTCACTACCATAGACACAAGTTCGAGCTCATAGATCCGTTCGGTAGCAACTCTACTGACCATCGCTGGGAGTCTACATATGGGGATGCGTCTTACGCGGTATCCGTCCCCAAGGACACTCGCAGCCCTCCCTCCAAGGTCTTCTTTGGAGAGATGCTTCACGTCGGTATGCGGGCCAGTTCAAGCAGTCTTGTGAATGACTTTGCCACCTCGCTTGCGACCGGACCTACCTCGCATTTTTCCGGGCCAGCTAGTTTCTCTGCTACGCAGACCGAGCAGGGTTCCCTACAGGTCTCATGGAATCTTAGTGGATTGGAATACCAATGCATTGATGGGGGCGGCAGTTGCCCGACCATCGCCCTCTCCCCTTGGGTGATGTTCATCGAGGACAGCATCCACTATCCGGAGGGAATAAACGGCTTGGATTACTACCTTCATGTTCTCCATGAGGCCCACGAATTCGATGGACTGACCGGCACATCGACATTGGATATACCAACAGTCTGGGACGGGGACGACCTCTCAGTAGTGCTCCTGATTGATTGGTCCTATCCGAAGGAACCCGAATCGCCTCTGCCTGCTCCTGGAATGCTGGCAGCTCTGATGTGCATGCTTGCAGCCGCTTCTGCCCGCAGACAGCGATGATTATCGGGTTGCGAGAAAAGCCTCAGTTGGGTTGAATAACCCCGCCCCTCCATCGCGTATGCTCGGTGATGCCCATGAGTCACGAATCCAACGTTCAGGTGACCTGTGAAGAGGTTGCCAGAGGAAGGATGCCCGAATGGCTAATCTCACATCTGACCGCCCAATCTCTCGGTCTGGGGGACGAGTCAGGCCACCATAGCAGATTACTCGTACTCTATCCTACTGAGACATCTAGACGCCAAGCACTCTCAGAGATTCAGAGCGGCCATGCTGTGGATAAGACTCTGCATCACACCATCGCATCACTGCGTTCATCTCTGTTGGCAGATCTCAGGGTGCCGAGACTGCTGAGCACCGAGGCACCCTTTGAGGTAATCCTGCACGAGGAATGCGCGAGGGCAGCTTCCGAACTGGCATTTCCTCTGATTAATCCGTTACCAGAGATGAGATGGGGCAGAGGCAAGACTGCTGCGCTGTCGGAACTCCACTCCTATCTGTGTGAACAATCAGCCACCAACACATGGAGTGGGCCAGGTATCGCTTCTTTCAGGCGCGTCATCACCGATCTGGAGAAGAGACTGGGGGGAACCCATCCTGACTTGGCTACTCAGCGGGTTATTCGAGGTCTGGAGAATTCGGACACTCCATTCACACTTCTCGATGTCGATGGCATAGTGATGCTAGACCACCCTCCCGGATTGCAGATAAGCGACATAGACATGCTGCTGGCGTTATCCTGTCACCGCCCTATCCACCAACTTACCCATCCGGGCAACTTCAGACTGGGTCATCACGGTCTCATGTTGGTCGACGAACATCCGATTACAGAAGCATCACAACTACCTGATTGGATACCGCCCCACCAACCCGACCACTCTCCCGCCGATTTATCTGTCACCAGACTGTTTTTGCAGAGGGAGGAGCACTCTTTCGATGCTGCAGTTGTACTCGCTAGCGAGCGCTTGGAGGCGAGTCCAGATTCGAAGATAACCATCATCGATCCTGCTTTGGACTCCAATCTCCCTCGGTGGAGCCAGCGGCTGAAGTCAATAGGAATAGAAGTACCGCGCTCCAAAGCTCCTTCTGAATCACACCCTCTCGGACATTGGATTGGCGCCTTGGCTAACCTGCCTCACGGCCCCGATGCCTTCTGCCTGCAAGCATTGAGATCCCTCGCCATCCAATCCACAATCAATCTCTTCGAAGTATCCTCTGAGCACTCGTCAAATGCTAGGATTTGTCCGGTAGCCGACCCAGATGTGCTGACACGACTGGCTAGGGATGACCATGTATTGGGAGGGCCGGGTACTCTCGAGAGGTGGTTGCGCACCCTCTCGCGTCCGGTGACCTCGAAGTACGATCACATCACCAAGGAATCCACTCAGTGGTGGCTGCTCTGCCTAGCACAGTCTCTACGCCCCTTGTTGAACAAGGAGGATCTCAAAGCGCTCTCAGATGAGACCATTCTGATTGGTTGCGAGACAGGAGAGATTCTGCAGCTTCCCGAACCAGCAGCAAACGGCGACGGTTGGCTTAATCTGCTGCTGCGCTCGATAGATTTGCAGTCACTAATGGAACCGAGTGACGGCGAGGGCACCACCCCAGCTGCGGTAGCCCAGGCCATCATCAGGGATCATCGTGCTCTACGCTCCTATCAGTCCAGCCTCGGACTGAGCACTCCTGAAACAGGTCCAGACTGGGTGGAGGAGTTCGACTATCTGCTTAGTCGCTGTGGAGTCGAGCCAGGTACCGCATCTTCTACCGAGAGAGTCTCCCTGCTGACCCCAGCCGAGGCTCTGGGGTGTACGGCGGACTGTATCATCATGGCGAATCTATCCAGCGCCTCATGGGATCTCAGCGTGCCGAGGATGGCATTCCTCGGCGAAGAGGAGAGACATTCCGAGGGACTGCTGCGCCCCGACGGGCCAATCAGGGACGCCAGACACTACCTTGAGAGCATACTCGCATCGGCCAACGAGGTGATACTGCTTGACCCATCTCCCGATGACACCTCTCCTCCAGCAGCGCCTTTGCGAGAATGGGCTACTGCTAACGATGCGAAGAACGAGGCCGCGCAGTTCACCTTCGCTGCGGACTCGCCGCTTGAGCCGAGGGGAGAGAGGAGATTGGAAGGCGCGATGATGAATCGGATGATTGCCGCGCCCAGAGCACCACTTAACCCAGACTCCGTCACCATCCCATTGGATGCCTCACTACAGAGGGACCGGGAGCGCAGGCAGCCCAAGCATACCGATGAAGACGGCTACCTGCCAAATGCGGCGAGATCCCACCTTCTCTCTGCTGAGATTTCCGATTTTTCCCGCACAACCCCGGCCGGCGTGGAAAACCCTCGTTCCAACCAGAGGTGGCCGGTGATAGGCGGCTTCACAGAAGGGGGAAAGAGGACACCTTCAATCGATTACAGGCCGCTTACTCCCGTTGAGACCGGGACCCGAATCAGCGACGCTAGGCACGGGCATCTGCCGGGAGCAGCGCAGACAGTAGAGGTGTGGTCTCCGAGCAGATTGCACGATTGGCTGCGCTGTCCGAGAATGGGTTGGTTGTCGAATAGCCTGAGGGCCAATCAGGACGAGCGACAGGCAGAGGACCTCGACCCCCGCACTCACGGAGAGTTGCTGCATTTGGTGCATCATGACATAATCTGCAACGCTCTCGGCATGGAGATCGGCGTTGAGAGAAAACTGGACGATGCCAAGACCCCTCTGACAGTATCCTCCTCCGGACTCAGCGAGGACCAGATGATGAGGGTTGCACTTGAATCTCTAGATTCGAGGGCACCCTGGCTTGATCGCACTGATGCTGTTTCGAATCACAGACTCAGGATACTCACCGGTCTAGAAAGGTCGGAGTGGAATGACTGGCTCGCCAATCCTGCAGATTCTCGAGCCTCAGGCAGAATCGGCACCATAGTGCGAGCAGAGGCCGAACTCTCTGACGCCGCTCCGCTGTGCCTCGAATGGAACATGTCTGACTATGATGAGAAAGGCATCTCCATCTCAGTCCCATCAGAGCTCTCAGGCGAGAATCTTCCTCCTATTCGAATGAGGGGCCTGATTGATCGCGTCGATGCCCTGCCAATGGATGAAACCGGCAATTGGGTCAATCAGGATGGCGACCAAAGCGTTGCGCCCCTGAGGTTGCAAGGTACCGGTTGGACGCCACGAAGACTAATCGCAATCAGGGACCTGAAGACCTCTGAGAGCAAGACGCCCGAAGAACGTCATTCGGATGGCCTGCTACAGGAACTACAGTTGGCCCTGTACGCGAGAGCCTGGGAGATTGCTCATCCAGGGGACCTAGTCGTTGCGGCGGGAATCTCCCTGTTCAGTCATGAGACCGAGCATATGGCAGAGACCTCGTCCACCCATCTTGATGACCAAGCCAACATAGGCACACGTACTGCCATCACCGCCCCTCTGTTTCGCTTCATCGATGAACCACCATCTCCTAACAGTGACCACTTCAGAGCATGGCTAACTCATCGTCTGACAGTCGCCTTGCGCACGGCCCTTGGGGCGGCGGAAGGCAGAGTCCATCCCACCCCCTCAGAGGGAGTCTGCGCCTACTGTTCAGTCAGTGATGCCTGTGATGTCAGGATGGAGGGTAGATTCTGATGCGACTCAACACGGCTCAGCGCTTGGCTCTGAATATAGACTCGCACATCGTCATCGACGCTGGGGCTGGAACCGGCAAGACCAGTACTATCGTGCACAGGGTGATTGAGCACTATCTGACGGAGGATCAGAGAGCTACTAGGATACTTCCTACCCCCGAGCGACCCGCCAGACTATCCGGCGGGATGGTCACAGCTCCTTCCTCCGAGAGGATTGACCTCAGGGAATGGGGCGGACTTCTTCCCGGTGAGGTCGTACTGCTGACTTTCACTAACCGAGCCGCTGACGAGATGCGTGATCGCCTGAGGAGCGATATCGCTGGACTGAGACCCGGTCCAGCCGGCTCTGACGAGACTGGAAGGAGCGACCCTAGAATCAGGAATCCAGGTTTTGGAGAGCAACTCTTGACTTTGTTGGAGGATGCTCCTATCGGTACAATAGACTCGTTCTTGAATCGCCTCGTCTCGCCATATCGAGGCTTACTTGGCGATGCTCTCAGCCGCGAGAACGTCTCGGAGGCGGGTCGAGCATTGCTCGTAGAATCAGCTCTCAACAGCCTATGGCGGCTACCAAGCTCTCACTCGCGGATTGGAGAGGCGGTGGATGCGGGCCTGCCTTCCGGGATGGCACCAGACATCCTAGCCGCCCGGGATCGAATAGCAAGCCACTACTCCGGCAGGTGGACGGCAGCGAAGGTACTGCGAAGTTTGGTCGACAAATCGGTGTTCATCGAAGAGGCATCTAGGAGCCTGAAGGATGGTGAACGGTTCTCCGCAGACCTTCTTCACCAGCAAATCATGGCTTCGATTGACCCGGAAGATATCCGCCTCCAAGCAGAAAACATTCACTCGATTATCATCGATTTCTGTAATCTGGTGAAGGACAACTCCGCGGTGCTGGCCTTGGATGGCTGGCCAGTGGAGTCGAGAATGGCCTGCTTGGACGAACTCTCTTCTGTATTCCCCGACGATCCTTGGCAACAGCTCGTCTGGATGGGTCACGTGCTTGAATGCACTCTGAATCGTGGCGCCTCGCTGAGAAAGGGAAAACTATCCTTCCTTCCCTACAACAACCTTCCTTCTGGCGAATGGGTTGCTGGAATCGGCAAGGTATCTAGCATCAAGGATCGGACCACCAAGGAGCATGTGAAGTCAGGATTCAAGACCGTCTCAGACGATTTGAAAGCCGCTTGGTCCTCCGATTCCGGTCTTTTGGTGCTCCATTTCACCCGACTCGCTATGTTCCTCGATGGCACCAGACCACCAGCCTGTCCGGACACCTGGACTCCAACGGTATCTCCGATGCCCGAACCTCTGCCCGAGCGCCTCGATGCTGCTCCGGATTCGTTCGCAATCAGCCTAGAGGCCGAAGTGAGAAATCTGGAGGATTTGTATCTCGTACATCAAGGGTTCAAGGGCATACTACAGAAGCTCAAGGAGAGGGACGAGGTTCACGACTTCGATGACATCCAGAGGTTGGCCGGAGACTTGCTAATTGCCAACTGCCCTTCCACATGCAGGTCGTTCTATCCTCATTCTATACAGAGTGCACTCGACACGATTTCTGACAGGCCGTGGACCGATGATCACATCCACAAGGCATTCGAGGTCCTTGAGAGACTTGAGGCGGAACCCAGACTCGCAGGAGAGGCGGCTTCAGACCTCGGGGCTATCCGCACCGATTTGCAGTACAGGTACGACCTGCTCAGGTCGATTAGGAGGAGATACAGGGCATTCATCATCGATGAGGCCCAAGACAACTCCCCCCTGCAATGGCGCCTGCTGGCTAGGCTGTGGGGAGAGAGGAGAGTCGAGGAAGGAGAGCCCGATACTCCCGATACGCCTTGGCAGCCCACTGTATGCTACGTGGGTGATGTCAAGCAGAGCATCTACGCCTTCCGACAAGCAGAGGTTACGGGATTTCTAGAGTACGCCCGCCAGCTGATGCTAGTGAACGACCACGAGTTTGCCAGCATTCCCGCGCTCGTGCGCAAACCCGCTCTACGCAGAGATTCTCACAGCCGTGACCCGAGGAACGCCCACGCCCTGACCATCGCCAAGGCCAGTGAGCACATGGAAAAGGGCGGCAGAGACCTAGTGCCGTGGATTCCATTCGATTCCTCGGACCGAAACCTACCGCCTCCCGGAGAGCAAGAAGTAAAGCGACGCAAGCGGGGAATGATTGCTCTCCAAGTCAACTACCGCACCAGCGGAGGGCTGCTCAGGGCGATGAATGAGTGGTGGGAGGATATTCTATCTCACCGCCACAGACTGTTCCCATCAGCCGATTTCTATGCCACTCCTCAGACACTTTTCTGCGACCCCGAAAAGCAAGACGATTCAGGTGCCATTGAGTGGATCTGCCCTCTTTCTACCGGCGGAGAACAGGACCCTCCCACAGACCTCACCGTCCCTCTCGACCCATTCGGTCCCGGGCCACCGGACGCCCTCGAGCGTCAGGCGTTGATGGTAGCGCTGCGGGTCCGCAGTCTTATTCTGGGAGACCCAGTCATGATTAGAGCCGCTGACGGAAGTTGGCATGAGGTCGAGGCGGATGATCCGGTCGACCCGAGTGATATCATGATACTGCTCCCAACCAGGCCCAACATCAGAGACACAGTCATCAGACACCTCCGCGACCATGGTGTCCCTGCTCAAGCAGACCGAGAGGGAGGGCTGCTTGAGAGGCCAGCAGTGCACGCTCTGGAAGGCTTGTTACAACTCGTGGCTCGACCCACTTCTCGACACAGCGCGGCTTGGGTCGCACGCTCTTCGATAATCGGGTTGAATGACTCCGAACTGCAGTCTTATCTCAATGGCTCTGGAAGAGGAGAGGACCTGTTGCAGCGTCTGAGCGAACACTGCCCGAATGACAGGCTGAGGAGATTGGTTGAGAGATGGAGGGAACTCTCAGCCTGTGGTCGAATTATCGATTTGCTTGAGGAGACAATAGACCACTCTGACCTTCTAGTGGGCCATCATGACCCGGTTTCTATTCAGGACGTCGAGCACTTCGTCGAGGTGGTCAGAGGACTATCTCTCGAAGTCGGTGGCGACCCTATGGTGCTCGCCGATCGAATTCGCGACCTCAGGGAGGACAACTCCGAGGCCATCGAGGCGGTCAACACTCCGCCCAGCGATGCTGTGAGGGTCATGACCATACACAGTGCGAAAGGACTCGAGGCCAAGGTGGTCTTCCTCGTCGACCTTTTCTCGAACAGGCAGACCAACATGACGAATGAGAACATGAGTCGCTTGATTGTCAGCCCAGAGATGTTCTCGGGCAACCCCAAGCCTTGGCCCGGGAAAGGCTCACCTCAGTCAGCTGTTTGGAACCACGTCAGTTGGCTTCACCGGGCCCGCAAGAGTGCTGAGGCTAGGCGGCTCTTGTACGTGGGAGCCACCAGAGCCGAGAACAGACTCGTTATCGTAGGCTCGCCTCGCAAAACTGCTTGGGACGAAGGCAACGGTCTCGCGGTGCCATGGACGTATGACAAGTCGTTGCCGCAGTTGGGCCAGATGTGGATGGAATCACTGAGACAGGGATCTCTCAGGAGGGCCGAGACCGATTCGCCATGGATCGACGAGGAGGATGCCCAAGACCCAAAGCCCCTCAGGACCAGAGGAGTCAGGACCTTCAATCCGGTCAGAATGGTGGCCAATGGCTCACTGGGTGATTCTCACAGTCTCGATGGCATGCTAATCATGCACCACCCGGACTGCTTCAAAACCGAGGAGTCGGTACTGACTCCACTACAGAGGATAGAGAGGATGGATGATGCTGCAAGATCATCCGGTTCAGAGCCTGAATCCAGCATAGAGCCCCGTACCGACTCCACACCTCGCATAGCGGTCTCGCCGAACCGCCTCCCGGTGTTCGACGAGTGCGCTAGGAGACAGTGGTATGAGACCAGAGGTGGGCTGAGTCCCGACCCAATCATGCCCTCTCTGAAGGCTGCCGAATCTGTCGGGCTGCCGAGAAATGTTGACTCCGCCACTTTCGGGACAATTTTTCACAGAGTGCTTGAGATAGGCCTAGGGAACCCCGGACTCGAAGGCGAACCGAGCGCGCCTCTACTACCTTCGTGGACCGTCCAGAGGGAGGACAGGACCTGCGACCCAGAAATCCACGAGACGGTATTCAACGAGTTGCTACCGCCCGATGCAGACGCGAATAGGACTTCCGAGCTAGTCGCGATGATGGCCGACCGCGTCAGTAATGGCCCTCTGGGCGCGATGATTCGAAAGGATGTTGTTCGCGACCACAGATTAGAGGCACTCAGGACCGAGATGCCATTCCACATCTCAATCGAGGTCGATTCAAGCAATGCCACTAGGCATAGGTGGAGTCCAGATGGAGACATCCCTATGACCCGCCATGACAGTGCAGCCGTGGAGATGAGCGGAATCATCGACCTCGTTGTCTGCACCGCTACTTCGGATGGTCAATCCGCCATTCGCGCAGTCGACCTGAAGACTGAGGATGCCGGCTCGATGGACGCCGATTCTCCTACCGGACTCATCGAGGCCTTAGGTTCGGAGGACGCCGGACCTGCAAATGAGGCAGAGGTCGACATACTGACCAAGCACGGTCTGCAACTAGCACTCTACTATCGCGCTTTGAAGAGCATTGAGGATGCTAGAGCAGCCCAAGGAATGCCTTCCCGACTGGTGCTGCCCCCCGCTATCCTAGTCGGTGTCACAGGCAGGATAATCGAGTATCCAGAAGAGATGCTTGAGAATTCTCTCTCAAACCTTGATGCACTGCTCGAGAGGAGCGCGAGGATGGCACTGTCATCCTCGATGTCGCTTTCACAGTTTGAGAGGCTACCTTCTGAATTGTCTGAAGTATGTGATAGATGCCCATTCAGCACAGGCCAAATTCCGATTTGCGGACCGCGAGACGCGTAACGCTCAGTCGAAGAATCCATTTGCTCAATCCCATACACAGGGCCATGGCAATCGACTTGGATGCACTGGCAAAGAGAAGTGATGAGATCTGGGAGGAGTCAATCATGCCCAGTCTGATGGAGTTCGTGAGTATCCCTGCTCTCTCGCCTCTCTTTGAGCCCAATTGGGCCGAGTTGGGAGAACTCGATGCCACAATCGACCTATTCTGCGCTTGGCTCGATGAGCAAGATATCGCTGGCATGAGTCATGTAGTCCACCGAATCGAGGACAAGTCTCCCGTCCTGCTAGTCACAATCGAAGGAACGGGGCCCGGAGAGGTGATTTTCTACTCTCACCTAGACAAGCAGCCTTCCAAGCCCGAGCTCTGGTCTGAGGGTCTGCACCCCCTGAAGGCAGTCCGCAGAGATCCCTGGTTGTATGGCAGAGGCTCGGTCGACGACGGCTACGGAGGATACCTTTGCGTGACCTCGATTCGTCTTCTACAGGAGGCGGGAATCCCACACCCTCGCTGCTCCTTCCTCATCGAGACCTGCGAGGAGTCAGGCTCATTCGATCTCCCGCCTTACTTGGATGCGCTGAGCGAGCAACTAGGCGACCCCGACATGATTGTGGTCCTAGACAGCGGTGGGCCTGACTATGACCATGTTTGGATGACAGAGGCTCTCAGAGGACTGGTCTCGGGAACGCTATCTGTGCGAGTCTCGCATGAGGGAATCCACTCGGGCACATCGGGCGGCACAATCCCGTCTTCGTTCAGATTGCAGAGAATGCTTCTCGACAGAGTCGAGGATTCTAGCACCGGGAAGGTACTGATTCCTGAGATGCACGTCGAGATTGGCGCTGACATCCGCGAGAAGTCGTTAGCCCTCGCAGCAGTAGTGGGAAACAGTCTGTGGGAGCAATTTCCGACAGTCGACACTCTTGTTCCGGTGGCCGATTCTACCGAGGACATGATCATCGCGATGAACTGGCAGCCCACGCTGTCGATAATCGGTGCAGACGGCATGCCGCCGGTGCAAGTGGCAGGCAATGTCCTGAGGACCAACACCGACCTGAAACTTAGTTTCAGAATTCCTCCTGGAGTAGATTCAGAGTCAGTGATAGAGATTGCAAAGCAGATTCTCGAAGCCGATCCGCCTTACGGGGCTGAGGTTACATTCTCACCTGATTCCTGCGCAGATGGATTCCATGCTCCCCCGCTCGGAGGCAGGGTAAACGAAGCAATCAATGAGGCAGCAATTACCCTCACAGGACTACCTCCTCTAGCATCATGGACAGGTGGCACAATCCCGTTCATGGCGATGATGCAGGGCAAGTACCCCGAAGCCATGTTCCTTTGCACCGGTTCTGCCGGACCGGGAAACAACGCACACGGGCCCGATGAGAAGTTGCATATCCCATCCTCAAAGAGGCTCACTGCGGTGCTATCTGCAACTATCGCTGCAGTCTGCGAATGAGCCTGAATAACACGGTCGGCAGGTGTCATACAACCCGCCGGGGTTATATCGGATGCGTCTGTCGAGCCCCTTAGGGGGGCTCGTATGTCTGAGGAAGAAGGCACAATCACACCTGAGCTCAGAATCCGCCAGTTGGAGGAGAGACTGGCAGAGGAAACGGACCGTCTTGAGAAGCTGTATGTGGCCTACAAGAAAATCGAGGACGAGTTCTCAGAGAGGAATGCTGAGTTCGAGGTTCTGGAGAAACAACTCATCGACTCTGCTGTTGAATATGAGGCACTTGAGGACCTTCTTTCAGATAAGGAAGCCAAGATTCACGAACTCGAAATGGATGGCGCAAAGTCATCAAAGAAGATCGAGCACTTGGAGCCCGAACTCGATAAGATGCAGGAGATGTATACTCGAGAGTCAGCACGACTCGGGAGAGTCTTCGAACTCGCTGAGGAACTCGACGAGGCAAACCGCGTGGCGAATGCAGAACTTGGAGCCAGAGATGACTGGTATGTCCAGCACATGCAACTATTCGAACAACTCAATGAGGCAATCAAGGCACGATACGACATGATTGACAGGGCTGTCGAGTCTGCCAAGGAGATGCTCGCAACTCAAGAGACCTTCAAGGAGAGGATGGAAGAGACCCTCGATGCCGTCAAAGACGCAGCAGAGAAAGCTCCTGAGGTCTTCGAGGAATCAGACGACTCAGATGAGTCCGAAGAGGAAGAATCCTGATTACTTCGGTTGGTGCATATAGCAGTACTCAGTACCTCTGTAATTGACTCTTCTACA
>CAXEUQ010000007.1:0-12972 GCA_963999425.1 uncultured Candidatus Poseidoniales archaeon
CGGTATGCCTCGTATCTCATCGCGGTATGAGGGACTTGGTGTGGGCTTCGCGCCATACCTGCAACCCCCCGGACCGGGAGTAATCCGATGGACGGTGGGGGAGCCTGGGTTTGACACTCCCGAAGAGGTGATTCGCGAGGCGATTGCTGCCCTCGAGGACGGGGAGACGAAGTATACTCGAGGACCCGGGTCAATGGAATTGTGCCAAGCGGTGTCAGACTACCTCGCCAAGCACCACGGCATTGAGGTTGGGGCGGAAGATGTGGTAATCACTCCGGGAGCCAAGCAGGCTCTGCTGTACTCCTTCCTGATGACCACGATGCCCGGTGATGAGGCGATTCTGCTGGCTCCCGCATGGGCTTCTTACGAACCGATGCTCAAGCTGATTGGGGCTGTTCCAGTTAATGTTCCAGTACGTCGTGACAACTTCCACCCCGACATGGATGCAATTAGAGAGGCAATAACGGAAAAGACTCGCATGATTCTCATCAACTCGCCATGCAACCCTACTGGTGCTGTGTTCACCCCTGATGAATTGCAGGAGATTGTCGACATAGCAGTGGAGCATGACTTGTGGATTGTCTCCGATGAGATCTACGCGAGGTTGGTCTGGATGGATTATCCGCATGTCTCGCCCTTTGCTCTGCCCGGAGGAGAAGATAGGACTCTCATCGTCAACGGATGGTCGAAGTCATGGGCCATGACTGGTATGCGACTTGGTTTCCTAACGGGTCCCTCAGATGCGATGAAGTCGGGAGTCAAGAGTCAGGCCAACTCGGCCTCCCACGTCCCTACTTTCCTAATGCGCGCTGCTGCCGTCGCTCTGGATTGTGATGATTCTGTCGAGATGTTCAACAGAGAGTATGTCAAGCGCCGTGAGATAATGACTGAAGGTCTCTCTGAGATTCCCGGTCTGAGAATTGTAGAGCCTGAGGGTGCATTCTACGTATTCGTCGATGTCACCGGTACCGGGATGACTGACATCGAGTTCGCTGACGGTGCTCTGGAAGCTGGGGTTCAACTCATCCCAACATCACTGATTACTGGAGGAGATGGCTTCGTACGCATCTCGTATGCCGCTGACGAGGAAGCCATTCACGAGGGTCTGCGCAGGCTGAAGGCGTGGCTGCTCGATTAGTCACCTTGAAATCGGCAAATCGACGAGGTCTCTCTATGGGCGGCACCGAAGCGCGTGGCGGACACGTGGTCCTCGACTACACAGGATACTCGCCGCCCGTCGAAGGTGACGGTGATTGGATGTTGCAGTTGTTGCGAGATTGTGTTAACAGGGCTGGAGTAAGAGAGGTCCATTCCCACGTCTCCCAGTTCGACGGAACCGAGAGTCCGCCTGGCTTCGCCGCTGTGGTACTAATCGACGAGAGTCATGTCAGTGCGCATTGTTACTCCGATAGCGGTCTGCTCGCAATCGACATCTTCACCTGTGGCGGCAGTGATCCTTCCGCTCTTGCAGATGATATTCACTGCGAGATTCTTGAGGCGGTTCCCGGAATCGAGTTGGCGGGAAGGAAGATGCTCGACAGATTCTGAGGTGGGTGTTTGTCAGTGCGTGATTTCATCGAGAGCAATTTCCGACACTTCAACTCCGGAGCACTCGCTGACTGCGCATCCTCTCTGCGCTCTTTCCTCGAGCAGGATGGTCGTCTGATGGTGACTCTTGCCGGAGCGATGTCGACTGCTGAGATTGGTAGAACACTCGCGCCTGCAATCAAAGCACAGCGAGTGCATGCAATATGCTGCACTGGGGCGAATCTGGAGGAGGATTTGTTCGGTCTGCTTGCTCGCTCGAGTTTCGAGGGTATAGCAGACTGGAGGGAGTTGACTGCCCAAGACGAGACGGGGCTGTTTGAGCGCGGGATGAATCGAGTCACCGATGTTGCCATACCCGAAGAGGAGGCAATTAGAGCTGTTGAAGGCCCTTTGATGACTCTGTGGGAGGATGCTGAAGCAGCCGGAGACAGCAGGTTCCCGCACGAGTTCTTGTACGACTTGCTGCTGCATGGTGAGCTCGAGTTCGATGGTGATCCCGAGCAGTCATGGCTGTTGGCAGCAGCCGATGCCAACCTGCCAATCTTCACTCCCGGTTGGGAGGATAGTACACTGGGCAACATCCTCGCTGCTAGGGTGCTCGACTGTTCACTGAAGGGTCCGGGGATAGTCAAGGGCGGGCTCGAGGCTATGCAGGCCCTTGCCGATTGGTATCGTGAGGATGACTCACCCACCGGTCTGCTACAGGTTGGAGGAGGAATTGCAGGTGACTTCGCAATCTCCGTGGTGCCGATGCTGAGACAGGATGCCAAGGTGGATGTTCCTCAGTGGGCTTGGTTCGCGCAGATTTCCGAATCCCGACCCTCGTACGGAGGCTACTCGGGTGCTCCTCCAAATGAGAAGATTAGTTGGGGCAAGTTGTCCGAAGACACTCCTCGATTCGTAATCGAGTCAGATGCGACTATCGTACTACCGCTCTTGTTGGCAGCGCTAGAATAGGTCAGCGTAGTTCTCGCACTGCTCGCTGATTCGAATCAGTTGGTTGTATTTCGCCGTGCGATCGCTTCTCGCTGGCGCTCCAGTCTTGATTTGGCCTGCGTTTGTGCCCACAGCGAGGTCTGATATCATGTGGTCTGAGGTCTCGCCGGAGCGGTGGCTGATGATTGTGGCAAAACCTGCCGAGCGAGCCATCTCTATGACTCGCATAGTCTCGCTCACTGTGCCAATTTGATTGAGTTTGATGAGAATCGCATTGCTAGCACCCTCTGCGATACCTTTCGAAAGTCTAGTCGGGTTGGTCACATACAGGTCGTCTCCGACCACTTGGACTCGGTGGCCCTCTCGGGCGGTGAATTCGGACCAAGCCCCCCAGTCGTCTTCACCGAAGGCGTCCTCAAGGGATACTATCGGGTAAGTGTCGAGCCATGACGAGTACAACTGGCCTAGCTCGGAACCTGACAGCACACTGCCATCGATGTGGTAACCATCGTCGTGGCAGAACTCCTGAGCAGCGCAGTCCAGTGCGATAGAGACTTGTTCTCCGGGGGTATATCCTGCTCCGTTGATTGCGCTCAGCACCAGTCTTAGTCCGTCCTCATTTCGAGGAAGGTTCGGGGCGAATCCACCCTCGTCCCCTATTCCTCCAAGTAGTCCTTCTTCCTTGAGTACCGACTTGAGTGAGTGGTAGATTTCCACGCCCGCGCGTAGCGCATCGGAGAATGAGTCGAAGCCGTGCGGGACCACCATGAACTCCTGAATGTCTACGTTCGACGCTGCGTGCGCCCCGCCGTTGAGGATGTTCATCTGTGGTACGGGGATGCTGCTTGGCCCTTCACCCGCTATGTGCTGCCAGAGTGTTCCAGAGGCGGCTGCCCTGAGGCAAGCCATCGAAACTCCTAGCATCGCATTGGCACCCAGTCTGGCCTTGTTCTCTGTTCCATCGAGTGAGACGAGTGCCGTATCGATACCTTCCTGATCGGCCACATCCATTCCAATCAGAGCATCACGAATCTCACCATTGACATTCGCTACAGCAGAAGCGACCCCTTTGCCGATCCATTGGTCACCTCCATCGCGCAGCTCAATCGCCTCGTAACTGCCAGTGCTGGCACCCGATGGAACCGCTGCGCGTCCTAGCAGTCGTCCGTCTACGTAGCAGTCGACCTCAACTGTAGGATTACCACGAGAGTCTAGAATGGCGCGGGCCGAGAGGTCGCTGATAGCGCCACTCATTGATGCGGCGACCTGCCGTCCGCCTCTCAAGGTTGCGATGGCGTGAAATCACGAGTTGAGCCAGCTCAACCAGTGTGCCACCCGGCTCTGGACCTCTGGTACTTCCATCTCGGAGCGACAGCAATGCTCCCAGCAAAGTTGCTCCTCGGTAGGAGAAATAGAGAACAGTTCAGCACGGAACAGCACACCATCGTGCTCACTGCACTTCTCACGGTTGTCGTCGACGAAGCAGTGTAGAAGGTGCTTGGGGAAGTGCTGCATCTTGCCGCTCGATGGAGAACACAGCATCGCGCTCCTCTCTAGGAAGAGTAGTGAGTCTCCAGTGCACTTGTCAACCTCATGGCCGAGAATCTTGGTCGATGTCAGCAATGAGGCGACATCGACGTTGTACCACTGAGTCTGAGATGTGGGTATGTCCAGTTCGGAGACGTCGTCGAGGTACTCCTGTACGCGGAGTTGGCCCGCTGTCTCCTCGCCCGACATCGTTCCCGGATTTACGCCATCCCATTTGAACGCAACTTTTGATTGGAGCAGAAAGATACTACAGAATCCGGAAAATACTGTGAGTCGAATTTCACACATCGAGCACTCAAACTACAAATAAGGGTCTATTTTCGGCGCAACCCATGGTTGAGGTAGATAGTCTTGACAGAGCCATCCTAGCGGTATTGCGCGACTCGGCTAGAGCGCCTTTTGTTGACATCGCAAAGCAGGTTGGAGTGACCGAGAGAACGGTCAGGACACGGATGCGCAGGATGGAGGACGATGGTGTCGTCCGAGGCTACACAATCAGAGAGGCGGGCATCGGCCTGACCGCCTTGGTCAGACTCAAGATTGGTCCTGGAACCGAGATTGGGACACTGGCAGGCGAGTTCTCGACATGGCCAGGTGTTGAGTGCGTTTACGAGGTTAGTGGGGATGCTGATCTAGTCGCTGTCGTCCACGTCGATGACACGGTTGCCCTGCGAAGCCTACTCGATGAGATGTGGCTTGCTGCACCCGGCGAAATCAGCTCAACTCAGACCGAATTGGTCCTCGAGCAGTACTAATCACGGCTTGCGCATCAGATGTCGGTGATAGGCCATAGAGCCGCTGACGAAGCCCTCGTAGACGGGGGATCCTTTGACCCCCGCGAAGGTCTCGAAACTTCTCCTGACTGACTTGGGTACATTCTCCTCGATTGCTTTCATCTTCTGCTCGTTGATTTCATCAAGGGCTCTGATGACTTCTTGTACGACATCGACCGACTCGACTATCTCAAAGCCCTTGGACTCAAACAGTGCGGGCAGAGATGCCATCGTCTCAGAGTCACGCAGATCGGTCCAGCAGAACATCCCGCCCGGCCTGAGCACACGGTGTGCTTGCTCTACGAAGGCCGGCATATCACCGTAGCAATGGGACGATTCGACATTGTACACCACATCGAACGACTCGTCTTGGAAAGGTAGGTCTTGGGCGTTGCCTTCGATGAACTCTAGGTTAGTCTGGTCGGAGTACCATCGCTTGCAATGTCCTACAGCCTCGGGTGAGAAATCGACTCCTACTAATCTAGCCGGAGAATGTGTCTTGGCAATCCAACTTGCTCCTCCTCCTCGGCCTGAACCGACCTCAAGGACCTCTCTCCCTTCGAGGTCGACTCCTCTGATGTTCATCGAGTAGAGTTGGATGAACATCCTGTTGGGTTCATCCTCGGCTTCGAGTTCGGGACCATTACCATCTTCGAAGCCGTAATTCATGAATCGGAACTCAGATTGGTCATTCGCTTTGGCGAGTTTCTGGTACCACCATCTCCACATCCGATTCTGTATCCCACCCGGTGCGAATCGCAGCACGGTGACGAAGAATCTCGCGGGCAGGCCCATCTTGTTGGGGCTCGCCACGCGCATGTGTCACCTACATCTTCCACTTCACAGAGCAGCCGATGCTGTCCGTCCTCTGGACGGAAACGGAATTGCCGGCTGCCATCTCATCCATGGCGTCAGACAACTCGGAGGTCGAAGCATGAGATGGATCACGAGGGGAATCATCGAGACGGCCACGGTAGACTACTGTGCCTGCGGAGTCTAGCATGTAGAACTCGGGGGTGCGCTCTGCGCCGTATGCGCTAGCAATCTCCTGGCTCTCATCATGCAGGTATGCGTAGCCCATGCCACGGTTGGCTCGCTTGACCATATTATCCCACGAATCCGACTCGTAGTTAACTGGGTCGTTGGAGTTGATTCCGGCGAATCCCATGCCGCCGGAGGCTGCCTTGGCGGCGATGTACTCGATTCTTCCTTCTGAGCCGACAACATAGGGACAATGGTTGCAGGTGAAGGCGATGATGGCTCCATTCTCTCCCATTACATCGCTCAGACTCATCGAATCTCCACCTATCGCTGGATTAGCGTTAGGCAGTTCGAATTGTGGTGCTGCATCCCCTGGTTCTATCCCTCTAGGTTCCGGCATGACCTTGCGGGGTGATGGGAAGCAGTTCAACTCTCTGCCTGCGGCCCTGTGCTAGGTGGTCCAACCGAATCTCTGCATTCCTCAAGTCTGCGGCGGGCCAAACGGTGTTCTGGGTCGACGTCCAGTACCTTCCTCCATGCCGCCGCGGCCTGCTTGCTGTCACCAGTCTCATGTAGAATCGCAGCTATCCTGAGTCTAGCATCGATGTGGTGTGGGTCGTTGGCGGCTGCATTCTCAAAGTCTAACTTCGCATCGTCAATCCTACCGAAGTCGAGGTAAAGCAAGCCGCGTTGGTACCAAGCATCGGAATGTGTTGAGTCGATCTGTAGGGCGGCGTTGAGAGGTTTCTCGGCCTGCTCGGACCTGCCTCTGGCGATTAGACAGGTTCCAAGGTGGACAAGAGCCATGGTGTGCTCTGGCCTATACTCCAACAGAGTTCGAAGTTCGGTCTCAGCGTCCTCCCAATCGCCATTACTCATCTGTATCTCGGCTCGTCTCAGGCGAGCAATGTGGAGTTCAGGGTATGTGGAGACTAGGTAATCTGCATCGTCCAGAGCTGATGCTAAATCGCCCTTAAGCAGAGCAGCAGAGCAGCGATTGAGTCTGGCTCGGACGTGCTCGGGTTCACTCTCGATTACCTTTGAGAATAACAATATGGACTCTGTTAGTCTGTTCTGACGCGCCGCAATCAGACCCCTAACGAATGGAATCGAAGTGTGATTGTTGAGAAGTGTGGCCGCCTCTGCAATCAGTGTATCAGCCTGCTCGAGCCGCCCTAGGTCGAGGCAGAGTTGGGCCTCTTCGAGAGGGATTGAAGGGTGCTCGGGAATTAGTCTGCGTGCTCGGGTCAATGCCACCTCGGCCTCGTTTGGCGCGCCTTGGTAGCGAAGTGCTCTGGCTCGGCCTAGCCATGCGAGTCCGTTCTCCCTGTCTCTTTCTATCGCTGCATCGAAGGCGACCATCGCATCGAGTAGGATAATCTGGTCGTGACTGCCCATGCTATCACGGTGATTCTCCGAATCCAGCAGATGCAGTCTGCCATCCATCACATGCATTGCAGCGCTGTCCCAGGCCTCAGGGGGTGCTTCGTCCAGCACCTTGCGAGACCAGTCTGGAGAATCTGCTCTGAGCAGAATCAGACTCAGTCTGGCGCGAGCCTCTGTATCCTCTGGATTGGTCTCAAGGCGCTCTTCTAACACGGCCCTAGCCGCATCCAGTTTTCCAGTGTTCTCGAATACTTCTGCTTCTAGCAGAACTCCGTACTCGCCGAGAGCGCTAGCCCTGCGGATGCTCTGCAGGGCCTCCTTCGTCCTCTCCTCGTCGGCTGAGAGCAGTTTGGCGTGAAGTAGCCATGCCTCGCCGTTGTCGGGATTCACCTCGACGGCTTTTTCCACTGACTCAAGCGCGACTTGAATCTCGCCAATCAGCAGTAGCCTTGCAGCGCGCTCGAGCCAACCCGAGGAGGTCTCAGGGTCCACTTTGATTGGGTCAATCTCCGCGTTGACCTCGCGAGCCCTGTGGACAATGTCTGAGATATCGGTCTGGGAAAGAGAGGTGTCGAAATCCTCGCCTAGCGCCTCAAGTCTGAGCTTGTTGCGATCTGTCCTCTCGTCGCCGGTCCCCGTGAGCAGCAGTGCCTGCTCTTTGAGTACGGGTACATCGTCGGGCTCAACCGCCAGTAGTCTCTCTAGGGTGCGATCTAGTGCCTCGATATCTCCCTCTTCTCGGTGTATCGCTGCAAGGGAGCGCAGTGCCTCTGCATCCTCTGCACTGAGGCTATGGGCTCTCTGATAGAAGTCAGAGGCTCGCAACTTCCGGTCGATAGCATGGAACAACTCCCCCATCCTGCGATGCTCGCCGCCATTCAACTCAAGGTCCTCGGAGCGCATCTCGGCCTCGTTGAGTGTGGCATCGAGACGTTCAACCAGTGGCAATAGTCCTGGTACGACCTCCTTGTTGCCCTCATCGTCGGCAAGACCTGGATAGTGGACTAGGATAGTCCTAGCAGCATGGGTGGCTATTGCCACCGCCTCATTGGAGCTGACGTTGATTTCCTGCTGAAACAGCAGATCCTCTGCTGACTCTAGGGATTTGTGGGCATCTAGGAGACCTTGGACTTCAGGGGTCTCACTGAGAACCGTATCGACGCCTCTGGACAATAGGTCAAGACGTTGGGAAGTGTCTGACAGGTCGCCCTGAAGGTCTCCCATCTTCTCCCTCATCCTCTCACGCTGACGCAATACAGCCTGATGTCTGAGCCATAGGGTGAGCAGGGCCATCCCCAGTAGGGCATAGGCAGCAATCAGGCCCATTGTGGAGTCTTCCATCTGGCCGCAGCGGAACTGCGCGACTTTTGATGGCTTCTGCGAATTCAAAGGCTGACGCGGTCATTGTTGGCGGGACTATGTCCCGCCGGAAGACCGGTTAATCGTTCAGAAGTTCTCTGTCGAGTACGCCTGCACACCACCCTTTCGGGTAACTGTGCCCACGGAGGTCCCCAGCACGTTCTCGATGCCGGCTCCGGAAGCCAGATCGAAGATGCGAGCAGTCACCTTGCCGGCGAACACCAAACCCTGAGCATTCTCTGATGAGTTCAGCGCGTTCTCGAGGCTGCGAGCCCCGATTGGATCCGAGCCGGTTCCGTCCTGTTTGACGATGACGGCCTGGTTGCGCTTCAGGCCATCGAGCATTCCTGCCCAGGCCTTGACCTCTTCAGGTGTCTCAAGAGCTTCTTGCCCACGACCAACCGAGCGGTCGTCGTCAATCTTGATTTCCTTCTGGATTCTAGCGACGACCTTACCGGCGGTTTCCTTCTGGGCCAGTGCCTTCGTTACGACCTTCATCTCGAGGTGTTCGACCTCTCGACTGGTCGGTGCAAAAGCGACGTGTGTCAGCGAGTTGCCGAGCGTGCCACTGATCTCCATCAGCAGCAACTTTCCGCCGCGGTCACCGTCTAGGAAGGCGGTCACCGTCTTCTTGCCCTTGGCTAACTCTGCGAGATCTGGCTTGATTCCCGATCCCATGGTCGCGATGGCGTTCTTGATGTCGTACTTGAGCAGGTTCCGAACATCGTTTCGGCCCTCGACGATGATAATCGCCTCGGACTCGCTGACGTTTGGTCCTGCAGTCATTCCCTTGTATTCAGATTCCTTCTCCAGATTCAGTACTGAGCGAACCTCATCGAGGATGTTCTTCGACTCGTCTGCGCCAGAATTGACAATATCGAGCAAGAGCTCCTTGGCCCTGTCGATTACTGTGTCCTTCTTGGCTGAGCGGACATTCTCGATTTGCTTCACCTTGATGACTGACTTGCAGGGTCCAATCCTGTCGATTGTCTCCAATGCTGCGCCAATCACCGCGGTACTGACTTGGTCAATTGAAGAAGAGAGTTGAATCTCTCCGTTCACCTTGCCCTTGTGCTGGTGAAGTATGACGTCGACGTGGCCGATTCTTCCGGTTCGCTGCAACTTGCGTAGTTGCAGCTCCTCACCGAGGAGTCCCTCGGTCTGACCGAAGATCGCCCCCACGACGTCTTTGCGCGCGACTGTTCCGTCAGTGCGGATAGTCGCGTGTATCACGTATTTTCCTTCATTTGTCATTGTGTATTCTCCTTAGGCTCCCGGCCCCACTTTCGGGGCCTCGCTCCCGGTTTTCGCCAATCGGCGGTTCGGTGGATGGGCGCAAAACGCCCGCGAGTGTGGCAGAGTACCTGCGGTTCGTGCGACTCGGGGGCCCTTCATGAACGCTACTGTTAGGCAAGTGAGTGATTATCGGTAGATGGTGGTTCGCGAGGCATTAAGGGACTTGGCGATAATCGCGACGCATGGAGGCGGGCTTGAGCGATTGTCTCGAGGTCTTTCGAGGAGCCACTAGACTGGCTCTGCGTGATGGACATCTCTCAAACGGTGAGAAGCGCCTGTTGGTCAAACTCGCTCATGCCCTCAGATTGGATGAAGAAGAGCCGAGAATGGTGTACAATTCCGTGGTGGGAGGCACGGAACTGGACTCTGGCAGAGAGTTAGGGGGCCAAGAGAAGGTGATGGTCTACGAGCAGGTGCTCGAGGCTGTCCTGATTCACACCGACAGGTCCGAGGATGAACTTATGCTGATAGCGTACCTACGAAAGGCGTTCCAAATCAGTGATGCGGAGCATCGAGCCATCACTCGCAGTCTGGACCGTCAATTGGAGCAGATTATCCATCGCAACGTGCTACAGGACTTCCGCATGAGACTTGACGACACTATGGAGAAGATTGGTGGAATCTTCGACCGTATTGGGATTTAGATTTGAGGTTTGCATGACTCAGACTGAGGCACTTGACGAGTTCCTCGAGAGTCAGTCTGCGAAAATCCACCGCTCCGACCGCAAATTGGCAAAGATGGTGCGTGAGGCCTACCCTATCGGAGTCCCGGCGTTAATCATGAAATCGAGTACCGACCGGCTTGGTGAGTCTGCCGGGTACGAGTTTCATCTCGGGACTCCCGATGAACTACTGCGCAGACTGGCATCATGGTTGCTGACCGGAGCAGGAGCGGATCAACGCGCCCTCCTGCGTCTAGTTGGTCGTCTGTGGGCGCGCCACGGGCGCGAGGATGTTGCTCTCGCAGCTCTGCTGCTAGCCAATCTGGATCACGCCTCCTTGGGCTCGGAACCATGGCAGGTGCTATCTTCCTCTATACGAGAAACCGAGCCTGCCGAGGCCTTGCTGCTAAGCATAGAGGAGTTACTCAGGGCAGGTAGAGAAATCCCCTCAGACGAGGTTCTGACTGGATGGTGCCAAGCTAGGTCTGTGGATGGTCATCTCGCCATACTGGTGGCTCATGCCGGCTCGCTCAAGGGCCAAGCGCCGAGCGATGCATTATTCGACGCACTGGCCTCGGTAGAGATTCCTCCTGACGATTCGCTTTTGGGCAGGATAATGCACAGGCTGAGCGAAGCCCGAGCGTAGCACTGATGTTGGTTGACCGCAACGGGCTGCCATGAACAGTCGTCTGCTGCCCTCCGACGACCCGATTGCCGAGCAGGTTCTGGAGTGGACCATCCAGCGCGATGCTCAGGACATTCGACAGTTGATGCGTTGGATGGAGACCAAGCGCTCTCGGAAGGATAGGGCTGCGTTGTTGAATCGCTCTCTCGACTTGATGGATGAGATTCAGCACGCTCTACGTAGGCTCGATGAGCTTCGGTGATTGCATGAGATCACTGATACTCGCTGGTGGTCGCTCGTCGAGGATGGGACGTGACAAGGCGCTAATCGAAGTCGATGGTGAGCCTTGCATCTCACGCATTGCCATGGCTTTGGCCGAGGCGGGGCGCGAGCCGATTCGGATAGCAGTCGCCCAGCCCGAGGACGTCGAATCTTACGGAGTGGTCATAGATCCTCAGATAGAGGTCGAGTGGGTGCTCGATGCCGAGCCTCATTCGGGTCCAATCGAAGCTCTAGTAGAGGCATTTGAGGACCCGTTGGTTGAGTCCGAGACCATTCAACTAGCTCCTGTTGATGTCCCCTGGGTGGAGTCGGGACTATTCGTTTCACTCGAGGATTCATTGGGGGCCTCAGACGCTCTTGTAATGCCCAGCGACGGTGTTTGGAACCACCCTCTGCTGGCTCTAGTACGGCCCGAGTTGGTCCTCAGTAGGCTGGTTTCAGGTGATCGTAGGCCTCTTCACTTACAGTTCGCAGAAATGCCACACTCGATTTTGCTCGAGGATGCAGCGATACTCAGGAACGTCAACCAACCTGAGGATCTAGAGTGAAATCTGACCCGAGCATAGCCTGTCTAAGGTTTCAGGATACAGCACATGCTCGACGTGCTTGACTCTCTCTTGGAGAGTACTCTCATCATCACCTTCATGCACATCGACTTGTCTTTGAGCAAGAATTGGTCCCGTATCTACACCCTCGTCGACCAGATGCACAGTACAACCAGTCACATCAACGCCTGCCGCGAGAACGTCCCGGTGCGCATGGGCGCCCGGGAAGTCCGGAAGCAAAGAAGGATGGATGTTGACCAAGCGACCCTTCCAGCGGCTCACGAACCACGGTGTCAGTATGCGCATGTAGCCGCTGAGCACTACCAACTCAATGTCGTGCTCCTCCAATGCAGCATGTACCAGTCTTTCGTGAGCGACGCGCCGCTCCTTGGCTTCGACTTCCGTCGGCAAGGGAATTCCTAGACTCGGTACTCCCACATCGATGCCGTGCTGAAGGCCACCCGCATCCGCCTTGTCAGCGAGAACCAATACTGTTCGATGTGTCCTCGCAGTGGCCTGATATCGCAGCAGAGTGGCTAGGCCCGAACCTCCACCGGATATCATCACAGCGACCCTGATTGGATCTTTGAGCGAGCCTGTTCTCGGTAATACGAAGCCATCGCTCATGACCACTACGAGGGCAGGTAGGGCTTGAGAATTGGGGAGTGGGTGGCAGGGAAGCGAATACTGAGATTTATCTCTAGAATACTTCCGCGTGATGCTATGGAGCGCTTGCAGACGATTGACGAGGTAGTAGAGAAGTACTGCGTCGCCAGCAGTCCTGCGAAGAGTAAGCTCTACGTTGGATTGGGGATGATGTTTCTCGGATTCGCTATAATCGGTATCTGGGTACCAGGATGGCCGACTGTTTCCTGGGCGGTCCCTGCCGCCTTCCTGTTCTCGATGTCCAGCGAGAAGATGTTCAGGTTGACTTTGACTAACCGTTACTTCGGGGCTGCTATGTTTGAGTACTACGCCACGGGCAAGACCATTCCCAAACACGCCAAGTACGGGACGATAGGGCTCATCGC
>CAXEUQ010000008.1:0-12797 GCA_963999425.1 uncultured Candidatus Poseidoniales archaeon
TCTCGGCGCGCGGCAACCCGCCGTGGGCCCAGGGGGCGGCCCTCTCGACGAGCTGGGGGGAGCCCGAGTTCCTGGGGCGGGGCGCCCCCCCCGCGTGGGGGGACCCCAAGGCCCGCGGGGGCGCCCCCGGGGCGGGGCCCGGGGCCGCCGCCGAGCGGAGCGCCCTGCCGGGGAAGCGCGAGCTGGGCAGCGCCGCCCGCAAGGTCTGCGACTTCATGGTGCCGGCCGCCCGTGCCGTCACCTGCCTCCCCGGGGACCACCTGGGCGCGGCCGTGCGCGCCATGGTCGACGAGCGCATCGGCTGCTGCGTCGTCGTGGAGAGCATCGAGGGCGGGGGCGCCGCCCTGCGGCCCCTGGGCGTCGTGACCAAGAGCGACGTGTGCCGGGCCTTCCTGGCCGGGCACTCCCCTGACTCCGCCCTCGTCGACGTCCTGCCCCACGCCGCCCGCGGCGAGGGCGTCCGGTGCGTCGGGGAGGCGGTGGAGTGCGCCGAGGCTGCCGAGTACCTCGAGGCGAGCGGGGTGCGCCACCTGGTGGTGAAGAACTCGGTCGGGGCGTTCGTCGGCCTCGTGACCGCCTGGGACATCACCCGGGAGCTCGCGCTCGACACGCGCGCGAAACTGTCCAATCGGGAGTGTCGGATGGTGATTTGGAGTGAAATTAACAACTGTTCTAAAGACTCAAGAAACGCTGTACTGCGCTTAATTCTTGGGGCCTTAGAAACTATACCTGCTGCTACATTTCCTCCTTTCTTATTCATCCAATCTCACGGGCTTTCATAGGGAACCCACTGTTCCCTCTGCAACTTGGAGGACAATATTCTCTATATGAACGGTTCCCGATACTGCTCAAGGGGTCAATTTGGCCAATTCGGCGTTGAATCGAGTCGACCCCAGATAGTGCAGCACCGGAGCAGCGAACGTGCATAGCAGAAGTACGAGGAATAGGATATTCGACCAGAGTTCAATCCCTCGACCGAAACTTAGGTACAGAATCCAACCGAAGAGGACGAAGAACCACAACCTGTAACGGCGGGTGAACAAAGAGAAGCGTGCTCTGACTAGCTCGTCTGAGTATAGCTGGGGTGTGTCATCCCTGTCGGCCAGGTCGTTCTCGACAGCGCATCTCACGCAGACCTGGTACCTCGGTCCGTTACCGGTTACGAACTGTTCACCCGGATAGTTCTGTGTGCAGATCCTGCAAGTGGGCATCCTATCGGTCCGACCACGTAGGTCCGCTCCTTCAACGCTACGGTCGCAAGGCCAGTGTGCTCATTGGGAGTTCCATCCATTCTCTAGCCTTTCCAACCACGCCTCGCGACATGCTGTGAACAGCCTACCGCTGGGCGTCCCAATATTACGACCATCAATCGTACCCACGGCACGAATCCCCATCCCGCTTCCGCACACCACCATCTCGGATGCGCGCAGAATCATACTGAGTGTTAGTCTGGCGGGTCTGACTGGGATTCCTGCCGACTCTAGATGCGGTCGAATCTGTTCGATGGTAATTGAGTCGAGGGCACCATCGGCATGTCTAGGGTGGTAAGCGACCCCATCGTGATCGAGCAGTAACGGTGCGCATCTGTCACCATCGACTAGGATGTCATCCTCGAACAGCAGGGCGATGTGCGCACCGTGCTCGACTGCTATCTCTCTGGCTTCTCTGTGAGGTCCCCAGTCACCGTGCTTGGTCCCTCTGATGTCAGAATCCCAAATCGGGGCGGCGAGCGAGATTGTATCTAGGGCGTCGTCCGTCCACTCTTGCAAAGCAATGGGGTCGACGAATACCTCGCCATCCGATTTCACTCCGACTGCAACTAGGTAAGCCGCTTGGTCGACATTAGTGTTCGGCACACCGGGCGTCTCGGCCGCGGCCAGCAAGTCGAAGACTCTGTCAGACAGATCTTCAGGTACTTCGATGCCCAGTCGTGTTGCATGGCGTCTGATTCTAGTGAAGTGTAGGTCGGCGGACATCAGTGAGTTCTCGCCGTCCCAGCCAGTTGCAGACCAGACAGCAGAGCGTGGATCTGCCTCGGGCATGTATGCTGATGGGGGTAGCCGCTTCAACTGCTGCGTCTAGAGCATGTCATCGATGAACGATGTGTCATCGTCTTCAAGGTCGTCCGCCATATCTCCCAAATCATCGAAATCGAGGTCATCCGCCATGTCATCTAGCTCATCGGGGTCAGCCCCGTCAGGAGTCACTCCCAGCAACTCGTCGATGACGCTCTCGGAAGCCTCGGGTGCATCCGCTTCCTCATCTATGGTCAATTCAGAATTAGATGAGGAAGATAGTGTCTGAGTATCATCTTCGAAAATAAGGTCCTCATCCTCATCGGTAAGACCTGCGGCCTCTCTCGACATCTGCTCCTCCAATTCAACTTCCAATGCCCCCATCTCCCAAGGCTCTGGGACAGCCTGACGGCGCGGCTTGACGAATAGCAATGCTCCAATCAGAATCATCACTGCAGATACTAGTGCGACCAGTGTGTTCAGGTCGCCGCTCATCAACTGATCATACCAGGAGTCGCTAGCACCGCCCTCGCCGCCCTCAGAGGTCCCGAAGGAGGATTCGGACCACGGTCTGATTTCCAATGGGTCGACTGACAGTCTGTGGACCTCTCCGTCGAAGGCGACTATGGCAAGCCAGTGGCTCGCCGCATTGTCAATCTTCTCGCCTTCTATATCGGAGAGAATCATCATCGTTGTAGGGTCGTCTATCTCTCCGACCAATGAAGCGTCACTGGTCAATTCGAAAGGATCGGGGCTTACGAATACGTGGTATTGGATGACCTGTGCATCATTGGAATCGTCCCATCTAATCTCAACATGGTCTCCGGAAGGATTCCAGTTTGCTCTGATACCAGTAATCTCCGGTAGATGCAGACCGGGGTCGAGGGAGTTCTCGTCAATTAGACTAATCATAGTCGCTTGCAGGTTGTTATCCCAGTAATTACCCGATGAGTCGACGGCTACCACAACCACCCAGATTGGCACCGAAGGAGCTAGAGGTTGCCCGTCTGAGAGAGTCTTGAGCAGTACTGGCATCTCAGCGTCTCTGCCCAGAGTCAGTGCTGGCTCCATGTTTCCTAATGAGCTGAACGGTGAGCCTGCAGCAGCGTAGATTCTGTACTCTCCCAAATCGGACGCATCACTCTCCGGGAAAGTCACTAACATGCCATCGCCATCGTCCGGTGAGCGGTCCTCGAGCATAGGCGCTGCCAGTCTGTTAGGTGGTGAGATATCGCCTCTGTTGTCTAGAGGAGCGACCAAGACCAAATGGTCGCTCATATCGGTCAGATGGACATTTCCTTGTATGTCGTGAGTTGTGATTGTGACATATAGGGGCGTCAGTGGTACGATTGGTTGCGAGGTCAGTGTGTCGACCGTGCTGCCGTAGAGGGCAGTGGTGACCGTGATCTCCAACTGGAGCGCTCCGCCAATCTGTCTCTGATCAATCTCAAGCAGACCGCAGCCCGCGAGGTCGTCGCTACACCGCTCCCAAATCTCCGTTAGGTCATCGAGAGGATAGTCGGAGACCCATATCACATAATGGCTGAAGTCGGGGTCCAATGAGCGGTTCCACAGGATATCAATCGCGGTTCCGTCATCATCCGGGTGATCCCAAGCACTCAGACCCTCGACTCGGGCCGGGGGCTGTCCCTGCCCTGCTATGTTGGACATCGGAGTAGCCTCAACGACCAGAACGGCATCCAAGTTCTCATTGCCCCAGTCGTCAGATGCGACAACTCCTATCCAGTAGACCACTCCATTCTGAAGCGGACTCTCACCTATCGAGTCGATTACCACCTCACCAGTGGTGCAGTCTGTTACGTAAGTGGCCGTAGGCCAACCATCTACTATTGAGGGTGGCTGTAGACCCGAGGCTGGCAGAATGTACACAGTGTGGTAGGCACAGTCCTCCTCTGAATTAGGAGTCCATGTTACTATGATTCTGCCTCCCTCGTCATTGGGGGCGTCCACGGCAGTCGTGTCGGTGATTGGAGACGGTGGGATTCCGTCATCAAGGCCTCCGGCCGTGACTACCGGGCCGAATACAGTGGCATTCGCAGCATCGAACTGTCCGGACTGATCTACACATACTGCAGCGAACCAGTATGCCTTGTTCTGTTCCAACTGCATAACCGTATTATTGCCTGCAGCGTATGAGACATCCAAGTAATTTGGGAGTGCGATTGCATTTGATATCTGATATTGCACCGCCCAGATTCTAGTACGGTCGGGGTCCAATTCAGTGCATGTTGACCATTCCAGCATGATTGTTCCTGGAGTGCCTCCGGATACGGCTTCAGCGTTGAGCCATTCGGGTGGTGCGGGAATCTCATCGGTGGGTGTGGCGCTGTCCTCCCAAGCGATTGGTAGACCGACTGTGCCATCAGAGTAAGCGATGGCTATCGCGGCCCTGTACTCTCTGTCATCAGACAGTAAGACTTCATTGCCATCGCGTTCAGCAGTGGTGATTGTAGCACTTGTCTGAGACCAGTAGGGTATCTCGATGTAAGTCGAGAACTCATACAGTTCTTCTTGCGTTGGGATCCACTCAGGGTCATCGGTCGAGTCCCAGACGTACAGTCTGTAGGCATGCCAAGCTGCATCCTCGGCAGGTAACCATGAGGCCTCTAGAACTCCACCTCCGTCGTTAGGTCGATCGAAGAAAGAGGTCATCTCGGTAGGAACCTCAATCCTTTCCCAGTCATATGTAATCCTGATCTGCAATGTGCCGTTCTGAGGAGACTGCATACGAATGTGCACTTGAGCCGAATTGGTACCCGGAGCGAGATCTGAAATCGCTGACTGGAAGGATGACTGGATATTCGGATTCATCGAAGTCAACTCCCATGAGCCAGAGTAGTTCAGACTGACAGATTGAGCCCAAACCCATGCTCCATCCTGTGGTGCTGACAGGGTCAGCGCTCCAGTGTAAAGTGGCAATTTGGTGGGAATCATCTGCTCGCTGCCTTGAGGGATGCTTATCGGATTCTCCTCATCGACTAGAACCGTGGTCATCCCCGGTCGAGAAGTGTTGGTGATATCCCATGTATTCTGAGCGAACAGAGCTGTAAGTGGCTCCGCTCGCCTTTGATGATCCGTCTTCTGTTCACTCATACTCTCTACTGGATGGAATAAGCGGAGGCCGTTCTGAGCAATCACATACAGACCTGAGTCGTCCAAGAATGCACTTGAGACGCCGGGTATCAACTTCGAGGACACTCTCGAGTGGTCGCCTCCGGATTCTACTACATTGACGCCTCTGGGGCTTATTACGGCGAGATAGTCGCCGTCTGAGATGATTTGGAAGGGTGGCCAAGTCAGGAGTGAACTCCTCCCTAGGCCTGACTCCATTTGAATCGATGTGGAGTTCCAGTGAACCAGTGGTTCTCCATCCGTGGCAATATGGACTCCCCAGTCATCAGCAGCTATCGCCCTGACATCGTTGCTTGGAATCATGTCGATGTTGTAGGTCCCATTGGCCGAGTCAGTGGCGAGATCCCAAGCTGCTACACCTGGTCTGGTGGAACCTTGCCCATTGTGAGAGATGAATAGTGCCGCATCGTGATGGAGAAGGGTGGATGAGCCGTCCGGGTTGTTAATCAGTCTAGAAGAAGCATCGGCGAATGTTATCCCTGACACAGTGTTTCCAATCAGGCCATCGGCGAAGTTCAGGGTTGTAATTACAGACAGGTTGCTCTGATGCAGGACCGTAAGACCCGCTGAACCTCCTGCAAGGACCGTTCCATTGCCTTGAATCCCCGTGTTGAGGACGAATAGGTGTTCTATAATCGGAGTTGGTAGGCCATCGATGGTGGTAATCGGATCATCCCAGTCATCTCTAGTGGTGTTCCAAAGCCCTATGCCGCCGTATGTAGCAACAAGAATATGATCTCCGTGTTCGATGAAGTCCCTGACTAAATCACTGGGCAGTCCGGCAATCAGACTTCCTTCGGCCCATGTCCTAGTGTCGGTATCGAATTTCTGGTATCCAGCTGCCGATCCTTCTCTGCCCATCAGCCCGACATACATGGTGCCATCGTCCTCAAGGACCATGCCGTCCATCTGAGTGTGTAGAGCGGCAGGAGTTGGGGCGAAGATTCTGTTGGAAAGATCGATTGACCATAGTCCTCTACCAGCAGTTGTAACCCAGAGTTCATCCTCGCCCAACTGCAGAGAGTTGATTACATCTTGATTAGCATTGAAGCCGAACTCCCAACGTATCGAGCCGTTCGACAATCTCTGTCCCTGAAGAACCGAAGAGGCGTAGTATGCGTTGGCGCCGGTAGTCATGGCGACCCAGACATGAGTCTCATTGGACTCGAAGGCCACTACTCGTCCACTGGTAAGGCCTGCGAGTTCGTCGAAGCCGCTGACAATCAATCCAGTACTGTCCAGTTTGTCAACTCTGTTCAGACCCGTGGTCTGACCCGATCGACCAATCGCATAAACAGGAGCGGTGCTCGAGGGGGCTCTCACAATTGAGCAGGCGTCCATGCCAGGATCGAGAATCTGGCCATTGGCGATTGAAGTTCCTGAAGTCACTATTCTCGAGATGCCTCCAGTGTTGTCATACTGGTGGGCTGCTAGCAGGATGTTGTTGTGGTGCAGCATCCCTCCCGGGAAGACTCGATCCACAGAAATTCCGTCTATCGTGGTGAGAGTTTTGAGGTACTGATTGTTGTTGTAATTGTAGCGATCGAGGCCTACACCATTGGAATCGAAACCGATGTAGAGGATGTCATTCTGTTGGTCGCAAGCCATTGCGCGCGGATCGTCATCTGAGAGGCCTTGACTGGAATCGGTCATCGGTGAAATCCATTCTCTGGTGACTCCGTCACCATCCCAATCACCGGTGTCGTATCTCGCTATTCCTCCCTGATTGCCCCACCAACTGACTCGTCCGATAGCGACGTGAATGATGCCGGCGCAAATCTCGATATCGGCCGGATACCCTCCTGGAATGTCTCCCGAGTCTAATGCCCAACTTGACCAATTACCTGTGGCGTCATCGAGCATAGAAATGTCGGAGTTAGCATTCCATCCTCCGCCCTGGTAACTGCCCACCCAGAGATCATTGGAAAATACCTCCATGGTGTAGAGTTCGTTGGAGGTTCCTGAGGGGAGTCCATTGCCCACCACCCAGGAATCGAGCCAACTCTCGTTTGCTGGGTTCCACCTGAGTATTCCATTCATGCTAGCGAACAGATAGGTGCCATTCCATTCGACCATGCCTCTAATCGGGCCGTCGATATCCGTCCATTCGTCGAGAAGGGTCATGTTGTCTGCTCGGAATCTACGCATGATGTTGTCACCGTAGGCGACCCACATCTCGCAGGTGGCGGGGTCAATCGGGAAGCAGTCTCCGAGGAACTGAGCATTCACCCGCTGAACATTTCCTATGGTCTCAAGATTCCCAGCCCATGACTCATTGGTTGCATTCCACCGAACTATTGTACCGTCGCCGTAGTTCCAGTATTGAGACGGTCGCGCCCCAATCCAGAGTTCGTCACCGACGGAGCCTATTCCCATCACTACAGATGAATAGCCAATCTGGCTATCCACAGCTAGAATAGTGGCACTGGTGTTGTTATTGAGATAGATGCGGTAGATGTCATCGTTAGAAGACCACCAAGAGTTGCTCCTCTGGAGCGAGTAATGCAGAATGTCACCGATAATCTCTATGTCTGCAGGGGCTGTATTCGATAGCGTCGGGCCATTTGAGTTGGTGCCACGATTCCAGCTCTTCAGCACAGTATCATTGACAACGTCGATTAGAGTCAAACCAAAATCACCTCCGGCCCACATCGTGCCTGGCGATCTGCCATGTACCAAGGCTGTCACATCATCGTCGTTGAGGTAACCCTGTGTGCCGTCCCATGACTGTAGCCATGTCCGATTATTGAGGTCGAAGCGGGCTATGCCCGTGTTCTCGAAACCGATGTAAAGGATATTTCCTATCTTCACAGTTCGAGCCCGTTGAGTATCGTCACCGGCGTTCCACACATCGATAACGGTTCCATTGTCGGAATCGATTACTGCGGCTCCGTCGTTGGTACCTGCATAGAGCCTATCTAACCCGATTTTGGCGACTGAGTAAACGAATCGTGAAGGCATGCCATCCTGAGTTGAGATACATCCCCTCAGGTCATAGGTCCAATTCCATATGCAAGCTCCTCGGTTGGTACCTGCGTAGATTCCATCTGAATCACTAGTAATGTCATAGAACACGTATGGATCATTACTCCAACCTGGGATACTGGTCTCCAAAGACTGCCAATTGTTACCATCCCATCGTGCTAAACCTCCGTTCGATGTGGCCCCCGTGTTAGAGACAGATGATCCAACCAAGAGGTCTCCTTGGTAATCGATGTGCAGGGATAGGACGTCGTCATCTGGTAGCGTTCCGTCGTCCTGAGTCCAAAGATCGGAGATGTCTCCGGTCAATCTATCAATTACCAAGACACCGAAATCTGAAAGTCCCAGATATATTGTATCGCCGTCAACTGCCACTGGAGTGGCGTCTAGGTTATCGGCTCCGAGGGATTGCCATGATGCGAGAATCGATAGATCATACAGGTTGATTCGCATCACGCCCTGGTCAGGAGTGGCAATATACGCTATCCCATATCTAGTAGCGATTTGGTTGATGACGTCTGAGTCGAGGCCGTCTGAAGTAGTCAATACATCAACTAGGGTCATAGTAGAGGTGTTCACAAGTGAGATTCCGGACTCATAATGTCCGACGACGAGAATCTCCGTGTTGTCATCGTGGGCCATGCTGGAGACATGTGTCGAACTGATTCCTGAGACTGAGCCGATGTATGATCCATCGTCATTCCTCAGTCTGAGGACTCCAGCATCGAGCGTTCCAACCCATACCCAGCCGCTTGAGTCTTGGACGATGGAAGTGACGGAGGAAGGATTGCTAACATAATCGGTCAAATCGATGGGGCTCCTCCACGTCTGATCCTTATTGTCAAAACGATCGATGATGCTACCGCCGCTAATCCATATCTCTCCGTCTTCACCATCATCGATGTGAGCGACCACTTCCATCTGCGATGTCGAAGGGCTACTTACTAGAGTCATCGTTCCGTCAAGATTCTCTCCGGATTGTCTAGCGAAGGTACCGGAGCCATCACCTACCAACATCAGACCTGAGGTGGGTCCACGAGATGCGTCTGATGGCCATGCGAATAACGAGGAGCCGGGGCCGACGAGCCCCATGTCTGAAACCTGTCTTTGAGACATGAACATCAAGGTCACAGTATCGTAGGCATGCACGTTGCTGCCAGCGAGGATGTGTAGCCAACCATCAGTCAGAGCCATTCCTCTAACAACGTTTGATGACAGCCAGTTGTTTGTCGACCAGGTTGTGAGCCATGTGCCACTGGTCGTATCGTATCTGTTCACACCGCCGCCGATCGTAGCAATCAATAGTTGAGAGTTGAACTCTTGAAATTGAGTGATTGAGTTGGAAGTTAGGTTGTTCGTCGTACTCCACTGAGAATTACTGTCCATAATCACCGAGATTCCCGATGAGCCTGTTGAGGTGCTGTAATCAAGCACCCTGACCCCACTTTGGGAAGTGGCGATGTAGACTGTATCTGAGATTACTGCGATATCGGTAGGCACCTCAGGAAGATCTGTCGTGCAGAAGTTCGTTGTGGTGTAAGCGCTCTGTCCCGGTGCCAAGTTATGCAGTTCGCAAGAGGTAACGGCCCAGACGATGCCGTAGTCATCCACAGCAATCGCATCGATTACTGTACTAGTTCCTGTATCTGGGAGTTCAGCTAGATTTGAAGAATCTGCAAGGCTACGAGATAGAATTCTGCCGTCTTCGGTGCCGATTAGTAGTCGACTCTGGGATTCATCCACCGCTAGGCTCCTGCCGTTGATATCCAACTCGATGTCGACTATCTTCTTGCTTGCTTGGTCATCCAGATGTAGCAGGTCGTCATCGAGAAGGATGTAGAGCCTGCCATCTAGTGGATTCACAACAGTGTCATGAACAAGAATGCTGGTTGTGGAGAAGGAGACTCTGGGGTCGGCTGGCCTCAGCGCCTCGATTACCAGATCCTCAATGGTAATCCCGCTAGGTAGTAGCCATGAGGCGTCGCTAACTGAATTGGGTTGAAGCCATGTATCGAGTTCACCGTCGTCTACTTCAGGTGGATTCTCGGTAAACGAGTCTTGACGTCCGAGGTCGCCGTAGCCTCGCCAATCGAGGATTGGGGTCTGGGTGTCCATCAGAGTGATTTGGGGCTCCGTTGCCCAGTTGCCATCACTGCCGTCGACGGCGATTTCAAAGGTCAGGTTGGAGAGTTGGGCTCCGGGAGCGAAATCGAGGAACAAATCAGCGTATGCCATCGTCCCGTTCTTTGGGTCTGCACCCGTCGCATCGAGGGTAATCCAGCCGGTGTCATTGCTACCCCCTGCACCCCACGCCCTGGGGGTGGTGTCGGAGTCCTTCTCAGAGTCCAAATCTGAGGGAGGTGCTGCAGCCCAAGGTAATGCCAGCATAAGTATGGCTAGCAGAATGGCCATACGCTGCTGCGACCTGAAGTCGTGTAAACTAACCGCTGACACAATTTTGTCGCGAACTTGTTGAGATTAAGAAAGGAGTGGGTCTGTGTTTGAACGATGCTCATCCGCCGTAGGCGGAATTTTGAGATATCGTGTTTCAAAAGTGAAATCACGATACCAAGCCATACGGGGCCGATAATGCGTATTTTCCCATTAGGATAGCATCATAGGAGAGGGGTATGCCGGCTGTCCCCGGAGGGGCGCCCATGGGAGACGACGGTCTGCGCGAGGACGCATTGGAGTACCACGCATCGAAGCCGGCAGGGAAGATCACCGTAGTGCCAACCAAGCCACACGGTACCCAGCGTGAGTTGTCACTGGCCTATTCGCCCGGTGTAGCATACCCCTGCAAGGAGATTGAAAGCGACCCCGACAGCGCCTACAAGTACACCTCAAAGGGCAACCTAGTCGCCGTAGTCAGCAACGGAACTGCAGTTCTGGGACTAGGCGACATCGGAGCGTTAGCGGGTAAGCCAGTAATGGAAGGAAAGGGACTATTGTTCAAGGCGTTCGCAGACATCGATGTCTTCGACATTGAAGTCGACAGAACCGATGTCGATGCTTTCGTGGAGGCAGTCAAGGCAATCGCTCCCACATTCGGTGGAATCAACCTCGAGGACATCAAGGCGCCTGAGTGTTTTGAGATAGAGCAGAGATTGGTTGCTGAACTCGACATTCCTGTCATGCACGACGACCAGCATGGGACCGCGATTATCTCGGGAGCGGCTCTTCTCAATGGGCTCGATGTCGTCGAGAAGGATATCGGCTCAGTCAAGGTCGTAGTCTCGGGTGCTGGGGCCTCAGCAATCTCATGCGCCCATCACTACATCAGACTCGGAGTAAATCCTAGCAACATCGTGCTAGTCGACTCCAAGGGGATTCTGACCAAGTCACGAGACGAAGCAGGTGAGCTCAACCAGTACAAGGCTCACTTCGCACTCGATATGGCGGATGGCGATCTGGCCTCGGCAATGGAAGATGCAGATGTCTTCCTCGGCCTGTCAAAGGGAGGTATCGTTAGCAGCGAGATGGTCTCTAAGATGGCTGACAGGCCGCTTATTTTTGCACTAGCAAATCCAGACCCGGAAATCACTCCAGACGACGTCTATGCTGTACGCGAGGATGCAATTGTGGCAACCGGTCGCTCGGACTACCCAAACCAGATCAACAACGTGCTCGGATTCCCCTACATTTTCCGTGGTGCTCTCGATGTGAGATCCAAGGAAATCACCGAGGGCATGAAGATGGCCGCGACCCATGCCATCGCGCAACTGGCAAAGGAACCAGTTCCTGATGATGTTGCCGCAGCGTATGGCGGCGAGCAGTTGCAGTTCGGACCCGAGTACCTGATTCCCAAGCCATTCGATGCTAGGGTCCTGATTTGGGAGGCTAGCGCGGTAGCAGAAGCTGCAGTCAACGAGGGAGTGGCGAGAGTCTCTGCCGATGATTTCGATGTGGAGCGTTACAAAGAAGAGCTTGAGTCCAGACTTGGATTGACACGCTCAATCATGAGGCGTGTCATCAATATCGCCCGCAAGGACAGGAAGAGAATCGTGTTTTCCGAGGGCGAAGATCCGACCATCATCAAGGCCGCTTCACAGTGTATCGCAGAAGGTATCTGCGAGCCGATTCTGCTCGGGCAATTGGAGCGAATTGAGGCGGTCAAGGAAGAGATGGGGCTCGACTTCGAGTGCGAGACCACCGATGTAAGATACGACCCGCGCAGAAGGACGACGTATGCCGATGAGTTGCACAACCTCAGAGGTCGCAAGGGACTCACTCGCGAAGATGCCGTGCGTCTGCTGAAGTCTGCCACATACTTCGCACCAATGATGGTCAAGATGGGAGATGCAGATGGCTATCTTGGAGGGGTCTCACATCACTACCCGGACATAGTCAGACCTTGCCTTCACACAATCGGACCTGACCCGGACTCACACAGAATCGTGGGGATGTACATGATGACCGTTAACGGCCAGTTGATGTTCATCGGTGATGCGACCATCAACATCTATCCTGACTCGCGCACGCTAGCAGAGATAGCAGTGCAGACCGCCAAGGTCGCAAGGAGATTCGGAGTCAAGCCCAAGGTAGCCATGCTCTCGTTCTCCAACTTCGGAACTTCGCCTGAATTGCGAACAGACAGGATTGAGGAAGCGATCTCAATTGCAAGGGAGTTGGACCCTGACTTGATTA
>CAXEUQ010000009.1:0-12507 GCA_963999425.1 uncultured Candidatus Poseidoniales archaeon
TAAATGACCCGAATTGGAGGACCATCCTCGACAATCCTGTTGACGAGCCCATTCTCCACGCAAGTGGTCAACTTGTCAGAAAGAGTCCTGCTGCTAATACCGCGCAATAACTTCCTCATCTCGTTGAATCTACGATCGCCTGCGATGTACAACGTTGCTAGTATCTCGATTGCCCATCTGGAACTGAATATCGAAAAGGCATCTACAGCAGAATCAACCTCCCATGAGACATCGAATTCATCATCGTTGTACTCTCCAAAAATCCTACGAATCATTGCCCCATTATCCTCGACCTCATCAAGGGCTTCCTTGATTTTCTTGAGGTCGCGAGAGGTAATCCGCATTGAGTCAGAGGGCATGGTAACAGGTTGTCGAGAAGGTATCTGGTGTATAAAATGCACTTCGGTGTAATCGGGATTACTTTCCGCTTCATATACAGGTTCCTAGAGGACGGTGTGTAAACCGCACTTGGTTGCAGGAGGAAACTAATGGAGAGAATGATGCAGAACTGGTTGGATGAGAGTATAGGAGACAATGATGCCCTAGTTGATATCCCGAGAATCAGCCTGAGGAGAATACTGTTCGCTGCTATCGCCAACTACCGAGCCCCAGCTTGGATCCAGTCCCCACGAAGGGTCTAGTCACGCGCCTGAATACTCGGGACGACGTCCCTCAATCAGGGCACTGAGCCCCTCTAGAGCGTCTGTCGTTTCGAAGATTTCGTGAAGCCCATTGAGTTCGCTCTCGAGACCTGAGTCAAGGTCTGTGCGAGTGGCAGCATCCAGTAGATTGCTAGCCATCGAGAGTGCAATGGGCGCGGTTCGAGATAGCGACTTTAGCTGCCTCGACACCATCTTGTCCTCGGCATCGAAACCGTCAGGTATGTTACCCGAAAGCAGTGATGACATGTTTTTCCCTGAGTAGAAAGAGGTAGCGAAGGCCACTACCGGATGATTCGAATCCGACGGCTCACTCGGATACTTCTCATCCGGCTTTCCCTCAGAAGCGATTGCTGCCACTGTGACCCCTATGGCAGAAGGATCGACTAGATTAGTCAGCAGACCGAGAGCCTTAGCAGAGGCAGCATCGAGGAAGTTCCCAGCTAGTACCGCATATCGTGCGCACTCGATGCCACAGATTCTAGGGGTTCTCTGGGTGCCCCCGAGACCGGGATAGATTCCGATACTGGTCTCGGGGAATCTGAACTGGGTCCTTCGAGTTCCCACTCTGTAGTCGCATGCAAGCGCCAGTTCGAGTCCGCCTCCCAGAGCCAACCCGGTCGTCAGTGCGATGGTGGTCTTGGGGCTGTTCTCCAACTTGTCCAAGACGTTGTGTCCGTTGGCTGTGAAGTCATAGATGTCGGGGATTGAATCGGCTCTTATCTTGTCTACGAAGAACTTGACATCCGCCCCTGCTACGAAGGCCTTCCCTGCACCCTCCAGTACAATCGTTGTCACATCATCTCGGACATTCAACCCGTCCAACGCTTCTCCGAGTTGCGAGACTACGGTCACATTCAGTGCATTCATCGCCTCTGGCCTGTTTATGCGAACATTAGCGATGCCATCCTTTACTTCGACATCGATGTACGAGAAGTCGAACTGATTTCGCCTGTCGGTGAACCAATCAGGCAGTTCCAAGTCTGCCTGCTCAGCGTAGTTCGATGCCATCCGAACAGCCTCACTGACGCCGATTCGATTGGCTATCTCGAACGGCCCGAGCGCCCAGCGCAGACCGACCTTGGCTCCGCGATCGACATCCTCCATCGAGCAGATTCCCTCTGCGACAATCTGCGACGAGACAGCGAATACCTGCCCTAGCAAACGCTCTCGAATCACCTTTGCAGTCTCTTCGCTGCATCTCTCGTCCCCGCTGATGTCCCATGTTCTGCCATCTGCGACTAGGTCTCGCAGGCTCTGAGTAGCGGAGTAGCGCGGAGTGCCTAGTTGGGCGGCTAGGTAGTCAGTGGAGTGCATCGCTATTGGTGAACCTGTCAGATTCATCAGGGCGAACGGGCCGAGGCCGATTCGGAACGCCTTGCGTGCTACAGCATCGATTTGGGCAGTAGTACCTACGTCTTCCTCGAGCAGTTTGCAGGCCTCGTTCAGCCACGGCACGAAGAAGCGATTGACTACGAAGCCCGGCCTGTCCTTGCAGACGATTACGACCTTGCCCATGGTCTTGCAGTACTGCTCAACTGCTGCCAGAGTCTCAGCAGACGTGGTTTCTGCAGGGATAATCTCGACCAACCTGTTCTTGGCTGGGTGATAGAAGAAGTGCAAACCGACGAAACGGTCAGGCCTGCCGACGGCTTCTGCTAGATCGTTGACTGAAAGCGACGATGTATTACTGGCAAGGATTGTGTGTTCGTCACACACATCATCTAGAATACCGAACACTTCGGTCTTGACATTGAAGTCCTCGAACACTGCCTCGATGACCAGGTCGGTATCAGATGACACGTTCTCGGTGCCGACCACACCTGTTACTCGACCCTTGATGCCCTCTACTTGAGCGGGAGAGAATATCCTGCGTCCTACCGCCTCGTCGAGGAAGTCCGAGATAGTCTGCTGACCCTTGTCGACCCACCTCTGCTCACGGTCCACCATCTGCACCTCAAATTGCTCCTGAGCGCTCTTCTGGGCAATCCCGGAGCCCATGTTACCCGCTCCGATGATTGCTATGCTCTCGATGGTGTGCATGACCCGCCGACTTGCATGCAATCCATGAATGCAGCGGATGTACTCTCTCAAGGCCATTGACGTGCCGCCGTGAACTTATTCAGCCTGCCCGCGCACGCCCGCGCATGCGGAACAGCAACCGTGCCTCCGCCCTGATTGTAGTACTGCTTCTGGTTTCCATACCGCATTCTGTATACTCGCAGTCAGGTGGGATGACCGGTAAGTCCGTCTCCGGATGCACCTGCCATTCCAACACTGCCACACTATCGCCTTCTCTCAGTGGCCTCCCTTGGGGTGCAGGAGGATACACACCCGGATCCACCTACTCTCTGTTCTGGGATGGTGGACCACACGTGCAAGGAGACGGCGGATTCAATCTCGATGCCAATCACGGAACATGGTCGAATCTGGGCCCTCAGGTACAGTTGTCCAACGGTGAACTTACTCACAGTTCCGACTCTATACGCTCATGGTCCGCTGATTGGACAGCACCTACAGCAGGTACCGGCGATGTCACATTCAACCTTGCTGTACTGTACGCCGATGGCAATGGCAACAACAACGGCGATAATTGGGGTACTGGAACTTGGACGCTATCTGAGGCCTCAGGCTCAGGAACCACTCCACCTGTGGCATCCAACGTCACCTATGTGCCTACGAATCCGACAAAGGCAACCGGTCTGGCAGTGAATTACGACTTCTCTGATGCTGATGGCGACTCCGAGCAAGGAACTCAAATCAGATGGTGGATGGACGGATTGAGAATCGGTTCAATCGATGACATGACTACTGTGCCAAACAGCTGGATTTCAAGAGACCAGGAGTGGCAGGTCGAAGTCACTCCTTCTGACGTAAATGAGGACGGAGACCCGGTACTTCTCCCTCTAGTAACCATCGGGAACACCATTCCAATTGCCAGAGATCTCTCTCTGACTCCCACAGATGCTTTGGACACCGATGATCTTGAACTCGATTACGAGTACTTCGATCTCGACGGTAACCCTGAGCAGAATACAGAGATTCGATGGTATTTCGATGGCAATAGGATGCCTGACTTGGACGACCAGAATAGTGTATCAAGCCTCTGGACACGTTCAGGTGACCAGTGGCAAGCATCTGTACGCCCACATGACGGGACCGATTACGGCGATGTCGCTTGGACGGGGACCATTGTAATCGGCTCCTCAAACAATCAGCCTTCCGCCACCGCTTACATCACCCCCTCTGGAAATGCAGTCACCACTGATTCCCTACAGGTCATTGTGGGTTACAGCGATCCGGACGGAGATGCCAAGGATGCCACTGAAATCAGATGGTTGCTAGATGGCGCTCAGATTTCTGCTTACAACGACCATACTGTCTTGCCTCCAGAAGCGACCTCAAAGGGTCAGGAGTGGATTGCTGAAGCAAGGGTCTCAGATGGCCTGATGTGGTCAGATTGGGTACCTACTGATTCAGTGATAATTCAGAACAGTCCTCCGGTTGTGAACTCAATCTCCATGCTCCCCGAGGGAGACTTGTACACTACTGCAAACCTGACTGTCGTGTGGGAGCAGATTGACATTGATGGGGACTCCGAGTCTGGGAGCCAGATTCGCTGGTGGGTCAATGGAGAATGGATTAGAGACTATGACGACATGACCACAGTGCCAAGTTCAGAGACGGTCAGGGACCAACACTGGTCGGTTCAGGTAATCCCGGGGGACGGAGAAGGGCTTGGAAGCTCGATGAAGACCACATCTAGAGCCATACTAAATGCCCCACCGAACCCTCCTGAGATAGCTCTTGGAGGGGACTTTGGTACAAGTGAACTCGGCATCCCAGACGCACTCCACGACCTTGTTGTGCAGGCTGTTTCCGAGGACCCAGACGAGGAGATAGTCCAATTCAACTACCAGTGGTCTAGGAATGGCTTCCATGTCCCGGATTTGGACGGACATGCTACAGTTCCCTCAGATAGGCTCGAGCCAGGACAGACCTGGGGAGTCACAGTCATCGCCAATGACCCTTGGGGGCTCACTTCCTCGGCATCCGAGCAGATTGAGATTGCCAACTTACCCCCCGCGGCCGATTGGTCCACTTCTCCCGACTCAGCCGTCCCCGGAACTCAGTTCTCACTCGATGCAAGTTCATCCGTCGACCCCGACGGAGAGGTAGTTGCTTGGTTCTGGTCCGTAAATGGTATTGGTCTGTCGGGAGAATCAATTGATGTTCTACTTCCCGGAGGAGTCCATACAGTCTCTCTAATGATAATTGATGATATGGGATCTTCAGACACCCATGAGAGAGAATTGGTCCTAGGTCCAGTCAGTATGATTTCAGACCTCGATGTCACTTTGGATGGAACTGAGGTCAGCCTTTCTTGGACAGGGTCTTCCTCAGAGTACAGAGTATATCGCTCTACTAGCCCGATTTCAACTGTAGTAGGTCTGACCGCTCTCGACCCGACCCCTGCATGGGGCGACCCGGTGCCACTTGACATGGAGCCAGTTGGAATAACCTCAGACTCGTATTGGAGCGAGACAGCCCCGGCTGCGACCACCTTGTACTATGCGGTCACGACTACTGTAGACGGGGTTGAGGTGGTCTGGCTAGTTGAAGGCGAGAACATGGTGAGCATCAATGCCACCAGTGCCGCACAAGCGGTAGATACGGACCCGACTGGCTCGACTAAATTGCTCGTTCTACCAATTTCATTGATAATGCTACTACTCGGGGCTGCCGCAATCACGATATCGCTCACTGAGACTAGAAGGAGGTCACCATGATGCGGTCTCGTGCAGCGATTGTCACGGTGATTGCCATCCTGCTAGCCGCGGGTGCAAGTGTGGCCAACCCCGGAGGCAATGGGGACGGGAATCGCGACTACACCTGCGGCGGGTCGTGCCACGGAGATCCGGCACTCAGCTCCCCTTCCGACGGAACAGTCTCAGTATCCGTCGACAGTATGACCTACACCGGCACCGCTACAGCAGTCCACGTCACTGCCAGCGGGATGAGTCTGTCCTCAAACCGACTTCTCGGGGTTTTCATGCTCGGTTCTACTGACGGAAACCAAGATCATCCAGAAGATCATGGATGGAGCATTGTGCAAGACCCCAACGGGGGTTCACACAACTACGTCGAAGTCACGGTCCCTTCAAGCGGCTCTGTCACCCTGACATGGGTAATGCTGGCACCGCAGACACCTGGAACTGTGAATCTGTTTGTAGCAACCCATCACGGAGCTAATCCGAACAGCAACAACTGGGCGTATTCAGGACTGACGCGAGGTTACACTGTTGATGTTCAGCCAGTACCGGAGAACCTGCCAGGCTTTGCTTTCGATTGGAAGCCCGAGACAAGAGTGACTGGAGACACCTCACCTACTGAAATCAGAACCACCAACACTACCTCAGTATCTGTTCAATGGATGCTTGAGGGCGAATGGATTCCACACGATGCCGTGGTCACCGGAGAAGGCGATGAGTGGCTTGCTGAGATTCCAGCTACAATTGGTAACACTAGGATGCAATTCAGAGTGACTACATCCAATGGTGACTTTTCCATCACTCAGCCTTGGCTCACAGTGGCAACTCAACCCGCTCCTTTCGACGGCGACATCTGGGACGCGAGATTGCAGAGCTTTGCTCTGGCACTCCTAACCACTGCCTTCCTCTTGTCGTTGCAGGCCAGACTCTCTCCATGGAAGGACGGACCAGCTCAGGACATGACACACGAGATTGAGGATGCCACTCCATCCGAACCCCCTGGTCTAGAGCCCGAGGAGCCTGATGAGTACTGGTCGAGGTTAGTTCCTTCAGGTGACAACCCAGGCTGGCTCTGGGATCCGGTCGAGGAGGAATGGGTCGCCGACCCGAACAATCCACCCGGAGGTGCCAACTGATGTTCGGTGCAGCAACATTCCATGCCGCCATGGCCGAGATTGTGGTTGGCTCGATGGTACTGGCGAGCCTATGTGCTCTCGGTTGCGCATCTGGTAGCATCATGCCGAGTTTACTCGGAGGGAGACTATCTTCAGACAAGATGATGCTCACCATGGACAAGGCGTCCATAGCCGGAGCATGCCTTGGCTTGGCCTTCATACCGATTGCAGTACTTAGCGGCTCATTTGCTGCTGACAATACTGTCAATAACGCCCTTCTGTACAACAAATTCGTTTACAGTGGCCTTGCTACTGGATTCTGGGCTGGATTCGTAATCGGTAGAATCAGACTCGGCCCAGGATTGTGGGAGCACCGCTCTCTCAGCGCTTTGCAAGGGGCTACAGCTGCCATGGCTATCCTCATGACAACCATGGCCTCATCTATAGGCGGCAAACTTGTTCGAGGCGAGTCTCTGTTCGACATCATGCCGATTTGGCTGCCTGCGGATTCGGCAACGGTTCTGAATCCGATTGTATCCATAGTGATGATAATAATCGGAGCAGGTTCCCTATTCGCAGTACTCAAACTGGGCCCCCAGATGGAGAGAATAGAGACCGATCAGTCTTGACTCTCGTCGGAATCGTCCTCGTCACGGTCGTCACAATCAGGTGTGTTGCACGGGACATCATCGTCCTCTTCATCGGACTCCTCTTCGTCATCCGACTCATCGTGTATCCAACTGCAGTCAGCGGAATCCGAGTGCTCCTCACACCACTCTTGTTCGTTCCAATCGTCCTCGTGCTCATCGTGATGCATGGGCGCGCCCATCTGCCTCAGCATCATGTCAGTACAGGACCCAACTAGAGGCTCAAGCCCCATTAGTAACTGAGACATTGCATCGTGGCTGATGAATGTCGTTTCCATGTTGTCATTCTCATCATAGGTGACAATTTCGAATCCTTCTTCACCCTCGTGAACATCTCCTGTATTCTCCCAGAATGTAGAATATACATGGTTGTGACACCACATTTCTGCCATCTCAACTAGGATTTCTGGGTCGATGCCCATACCGCCTCTACGGTCACGGTCCATTCCCTCGGGCCCACGCTCACGGTCCCAATCGCGGACATCCATCTCAGGCCTGTCTTCGCCCCGATCTCCTCTATCTGAGCGCATGTCTGAGCGCATCATCTCAAGCCGATTACAAGCCTCTTCATCTCCGGATTCGCATGCAGTGCCCAATCTATCGATTTCTAGATCCATGTTATCGTTAGCACGGTCATCTTCGCGAGTATCATCAGTAGGCCCCCGCTCATCTCTGTCTGTGGAGTTCGGACTACCGTCATCGCCTAGTGCCCCGGCTCCTAGAATCACTGAAGCGAAGAGTAGCAATCCCAAAGTCAAGGCGGCCTTAGAGGTAGTTTCTGTTGTTGAACTGGGCATTTCTTCCATGAGATGCGCTCAGATGCTTGTTATTTCAATAGATTCCGAACATGTTCATGCATCATCATGAATTGAATCTAAGATATTCAACAGTCTTCTGCAGTGGTCCTCAGGACTAAGTCCAAGCTCCGAAATCCGTTCCTTCCCGGCCTTAGACCACTGTTCCCGAACAGTTGAATCCTTTACCATCTCCAAGTTAGCATGCCAACCTGTGATGTCATCACGGGCGAGCAGTCGCCCGTTCTGACCGTCGACTATCGAATCTCTAAATCCTCCCTCGTCGACGAATAATGCGGGCGTTCCAACTGAGAACGCCTCGATGGGAGTTAATCCGAATGGCTCACCATGAGCCATGCTGACCACAGCTCTCGCCCCACGCATCAAAGCAGCCATCTCGTTAGAACTCAGCCTCGGAGCAATCCAGAGTTCAACGCTGCAGTTGTGTGCATGCGAGGACAATCTATCCAGATCATCCTTGTCTCCGCCCCCGACATGTGCCAGTGCCAGACTAGTTCCGCTCAGCATCGAGACCGTCTCCCACGTCCCTTTGGCCCAACTGGCTCTACCGACGCTTACTGCATAATCCCCAGAAAAGGTGGCGGGCATCGTCTCATCCGAGCCGGCTTGTTCGGGGAACTCTTCTGTCACTACGCTTGGGTGCAACACACCTGCTTTGACATCATAGATTTCTGATATTCTAGATGCAGTGTATCTCGAGTTCCCACTGATGGCGGAATTCGGTCTTTCAGCCAGTGCTCTGACTGCCCGCAAGTCAGCATTCCTAGCCTTGGTTAGCAGCGCGCGAGTAAGTTTGAGATTTCGTTTTGGACTCCCATCGATCTCTCTGTGGAGAACATCCTCGTGTAGGCCGCGATGCGGCTCCAGTAGATGGAGATGTACAGCAGTATTTTTCGGAACCCTATCTAGCAACTCTAGACTTCCATCCCCACTGACCAAATGGACAGCGTCGCAGGTATCGATTGCATCCTCGAGGCTCGGAAACGACTTCCATGCCTTGGTTGCACTATTGGATCCAGTATCGAGAATTCTAGAGACCGGGTCAACTGGCATTTCCCAAGACTCCTCAGGATGCAGGAGAGAGATTCCCATCCGGGAGCACACGCTTTCCAACTCCGGAACTGGGCTGAGTGTTGCGACAGTGACTTCGAACTCCTTTGCGAGGGCAGGCAGATTGCGGATTAGGTCACGCTCAGCCCCTCCTAGGGCCTCGAAACTACCCTTTGCAACGAGCAATCTGCGGCCTCGACCAGCCTGCTCGCGATTTCCCTCCATGTTGACCCATCTCCCGCCCTCGTTTAAGTCCGATACGCCTTGGTGGCTACATGGTCAGGCGGGTTATGCTTGCCAGAGGAGGCGCCCTGCCTGAGAACACAGGGTTGGGTAGAGCACACTTCGCTGTCGAGTCACTACTCGAACGGGCTCTGGTTCCGGGATGGATTAAAACTGGGACAATCGAGCATCGAATCAAGGCCTCTCCGCTCAGCCGATTGTACTCTAGATGGAGCAGCCATCCGAGATTGGTGGCTCGTACAATGGAACAATCCGATGCAGACCTACTGCATATTACCGACCAAGAGCAGGCACATCTAGTGCCGCATCATTGCAAAGTACCCGTGGTAGTTACAGTGCACGATTTGTTTCATCTCAAGCCTCGCTCAATCAAAGCAGGAGAGGACAGTGTTGCGGTAGGCGAGCATAGCCCCGGTTTCATGCGCCGCAGGGACCTCAAGAGGCTGCGAAAGGGATTGGAGAGAGCAGACCTACTCATCTGTATATCAGAAATGACTCGCAGAGATGTCGAGTCACTTTTTCCCGGCAAGCCAACGGCCTTAGTTCGTCACCAAGTCGATGTCGAGTACTGGGACCCGGAGGGAAATCCGCGTTCTCGAGAACTAGTCGCCGAACACGACGATGACAGCAAGTGCATGCTGGTGACAGTGGGAAGCGATGAGCCGAGGAAGAGGCTGGGCTTCGTCAATCATGTTCTGGATAATCTGCCCGAGGATGTCGCCGAAGATATTCACATGCTACACATCGGCAGTGAAGTCAAACTAGACGATGAGCAACTTGTAGCAGCCTTGCAACATGCAGAGGCATTACTGTTCCCTAGCATCTCGGAAGGCTTTGGCTATCCGCCTGTAGAGGCTATGGCTGCAGGCTGCCCGGTGCTCGCATCCGACCTACCAGCCCACAATGAGGTGATTCCAAAGGATTGCCTGTTGCCGGCGGCTGATGTTTCCGCTTGGTCTCATGAGATTACCAATATTCACGCCGCATGGAAGAGGGCAGGAGGAGTCCCGCGCAACCCTCAGGACTCGTTGATTGAACATGTCAAGGAGAATCTCAGCCCGGAGGCCCACGGAAAGGCTCTTTCAACGGCCTATGCAGCGGTTTTGAACTCATCAGACTAAGTCTCAATAGCAATAAGTTATAGGTGGCTTGTAGGCCCTTGATTCGTGCTTCAAGTCTCCGACTTGCGTAAGGGCTTTGGCTCTGGAAGGAACAGATTAGAGGTTCTCAAAGGAATCGATTTGGAGATGAAACCCGGAGAGTTGGTTGCCCTGATGGGACCATCTGGATGTGGAAAGTCCACTCTGCTGAATATCATCGGCGGGCTTCTCGACGCTGACTCAGGCTCGATCTCGCTTGTGAGTTTCAACTACGGGACAAAAAATCCGAGCAGAGTAGTCGATGTCCGCAGGAGCGGAGTCGGCTGGATTTTCCAGGACTTCCACTTGATTGACAGATTGAGCGCCCTCGACAATGTGATTTTCTCCTTGGAGTTGGCTGGGGTGCCCTCTGCCGAAGCAGAAGAACATGCCCGAATTGCTCTTGACAAGGTCGGCTTGTCTGACCGCTTGGAGTTCATCCCGGACCAACTATCGGGAGGTCAACAGCAGAGAGTTGCAATCGCTAGAGCAATCGCAGGATCACGCCCACTTATTCTGGCAGATGAGCCTACTGGAAATCTCGATGTCAAGAGTGGCCTAGAAATCATAGACCTGTTTAAACAACTCTGCGAAGAAGATTCGATTTCGGTTTTGATGGTCACCCACGATCCCACACTAGCATCGATGGCAGACAGAATGTTACTGCTACGAGATGGAGTGACTGCAGCATCTGACATTCGTTCAGCTTGGGGTGAAGAAGGGAGGTTGGGAGAATGAGTTGGCTGCTCGGTAGGAGAAGATATCGATTACTTCGGGAATTCCCCCAGTTAATTCTCTACTTGCTCTCCTTGCCATTCAGAATAATTTCTAGTGTCCTCTTGCTGTTCAATATTGACATAAGTGGCGGGAAAATAGAGAGAGTTGACAACCTCCCAATGAAAACCCGACTGATGTCATTGCCTGATAATTTGGTCATGGCAGCAAAGAGTTCGTGGCGAAGTAGAGAGCGCGTACTTGCTGTGTTCGCAGGAGTATTCCTAGCATCACTCGTAATCTCAACAGTTCTCGCATACGGAGTAGGCCTGTCTCAGGCATTCCTGCAGTACTCTTTGCAGGAGGAGATATTCGATGCAAAGGTGGATTTCTCCGAGGGCCCGGGAGAGGACGCCGAGGGACGAACAAATGACTCAGCACTCTGGGAATCTTTGTGCGATGAGTTTGTCGAGATGGATGCATTCTCTGATTGTGGCCTAGTTTTCGGACGTCAAGGAGTGAGAGTAGACGGTTTCTTCGATGAGGATTTCATTGTTCCTCAGCCCCTCAATGCAATCGCAGCTTCTGGCCCAACTGGAAATTGGGAGAATGTCAGTTGGGACTATCCTGAGGCGTTATCATCAGGGCCTCCAATCAATGGCGATAGAACAATTCGTTTCTATGGTGACGGAATCTGGGATGGTGAGTTAGGGGAACGACATTCAGTCAGAGGCCAAGACTCCAGAATAATCTACGGTAGTTGGCCATCCAGTGCTGCAGACGCGGCTGCCAACAGATCAATCGTTCTCCCCTCTCAGATTGCGTCTAGCGCAGGAGTGGGTGTCAACGACACAATATCTGAACTCAATTTCACTTACATTACAGGGTATCTGACGGGAGTGAATCTCAATGATGACTTCGAGAATTGCCAAGGTGAGGAATACACTTGGAGCGCGGGAGAGAGAGCATACAAGTTCTGCCGAGTTACCATGACAGTTCACAATCTCACTATCGCTGCAGTGTATCAGGAAGGCGGTGCCGGTAATCCGACCCTACTTTTCAACCCACTAATGATTACTGATGCAGTTCTCAGCGATGAGCAGAAGACCATACTGATGGATAACGACCACGGTTACCTCGGTCTGGCTGTGGACAGAAGCCAGTTGCCAACCACATCCACTGCTGACGCGACTAAGTGGCTGGACAATCTCAAGGACGAGATGGAAGCAGGAAACTACACCAGCGCTGGCATTCTAGTCGAGTACAACGACCTAATCTCTGGAACCATAACTTTCCTCAACATATTCCTCGGAATCATCCAGGTCTTCGACTACATCCTGATGATTCCTATTG
>CAXEUQ010000010.1:0-12506 GCA_963999425.1 uncultured Candidatus Poseidoniales archaeon
TGACCGGTCTAAATTCCAAGTGGTATTCGATGAGAGTCGCCATGTAACTGGAGTGGTTTCGGCACCATTCGTTGAGAGCATGGGGACTGTTGTTCTGCTAACTTCCAATAATTTCCTCAAGTGGCTAGTTGTTCTCAATGTCGGACTTCTACTACTCGTTGCTATGATGGTAGTCCCTGAGAAGGAGAATTGGAGGCATGTGTTCGATCTGACAAAATTCAATCAGCGTCCGAACAAACTAGATCCAACTACGTACAGATTACGAGTCAAGCAGGCGCTGATTACCAAAATTAGAGTACATCATGACCTGACTAGAGACCAGATGGCTTCCAAACAGCCTTCAGAGGTTCAAGCCATGATTGGCGACCCTAGGCTCGTAGAACTGGTTTACAGTGAGAGCAAGACATATTCCCCCCAAGAGCTGCGCAAGATGATGCAAGCGATCAGACGATGGGGGAAAAGAAATTGAAAATTGGAGAGAAGATAGAATGAATGCAACACCACCAGCCAAGAAAAAAGAGAGTCCACCCCCCGATGATGTCGAGGCAGGATACGCGAAGAAGGCGGAAGCCGCTCGTGGAAAGAAGAAGATGAGTCAGAAACTGACGGCGGTCGGGGCCATTTCCAGTGCAATCAGCACTGAGGTCCAAAAGGTCATCATCGGTAAGTCACACGTTATTGACAATGTTCTGGTGAACATCCTATCGAACGGCAACCTGCTGTTCGAGGATTATCCGGGACTTGCCAAGACACTGATGACGAATACTTTCGCCGACGCGCTTGGATGCGATTTCAAGCGTGTCCAGTTTACTCCCGATTTGCTGCCAGCAGATATCACCGGGACAAACATCTACGATGCCAAGAAGGGAGAGTTCAGCTTCAAGCCTGGACCAATCTTCTGCAACCTACTACTTTCTGACGAGATTAACAGAGCGCCGCCTAAGACGCAGGCCGCACTACTGGAAGCAATGCAGGAGAAGCAAGTCACCGTAGGTGTGGTCACCCACATGCTACCAGCACCGTTCCTGACTATGGCTACACAGAACCCTGTGGAGCAGGAAGGTACGTACCCACTACCTGAGGCTCAACTTGACCGATTCATGTTCAAGATGAGTGTCGGATACCCCGACCGCGCCGATGAGGTCGAGATTCTCAACCGAAGAATCGAGCGAAAGAAGGACGAGGTAGAAGTCGAGGTCATCACAGATCCCGCTAGAGTGGTCGCAATGCAGCAGGCCATCGAGGACGTCTACGTAGATCCTGCAGTCAGACTGTACATGGTCGAGATTGTCGCCAAGACTCGCGAAGATCCCAGAGTCCTAGTGGGTTCATCTCCAAGAGGTTCGCAGGCTCTGCTCAAGACCGGTAGGTCGGCAGCTGCAATGAGAGGTCGTGACTTTGTCACACCTGACGACGTCAAGTCCGTAGCAGAACTAGCTATTGCACACAGGCTCATCCTGAAACCCGAGCACCAGATTAAGGGACTGGAAAATGGCGAGGTCATTCAGGATATTCTGAGACAGGTCCAGGTCCCAACAGTCTGAGTAGGCTATACTACCGATAGGAGGTGAAATCTTGGCATGGAGTAGAAAGTCTGCGATGTTTGCAGCGCTAGCCATTGCCCTGTACCTCCTTGGCCTAGTGCTTCGTAACTCACAACTTGTCACTGTAGCTGTAGTACTGCTCTCTTTCCTGACTTGGGCTGCCTTCAGAACTACTCATGCCGATGTAGCATCAACCGGCAGGAGGATGGAAGAGCCCGATTCGGACGAGGGTATCCAACTGCACAGCATAACTGCGATGAGGAAGATTTCGTCTGCTCGAATTTTCGAGGATGGTGAAATCGATGTCACACTGAGAATCCAGAACCGCTCAAATCTCTCCAAGGTTCTGGAGGTCAGAGACCGAGTCCCCGATGTCATGCGAATCAAGAAAGGGGCCAACTACGTACTGATGGAACTCGGACCCAAGCGTGAGACTGAGATAGCGTATACCATTGAGACTCCTCTCAGGGGATTCTACACCATAGGCCCGGTGTGTATCAGAGTACAGGACCCGTTCGGACTCTTCCACAACGAGCGAGAGTTGAATCTCTATGACGACTTCCTAGTGTTCCCAAAGATGGAGGACATCAAGGATGCGATGATTAAGAGTAGAGTTCCGAAGATCTTCACCGGGGCTGTCAACATACGAAACCCTGGCGAAGGCTCAAACTTCTACAACCTCAGAGAGTACATCCCGGGGGACCCTATGAAGAAGGTCAACTGGAATGCTACGGCTAGAAGCGCTGGCAAGATGATGGTCAATGAATATGAAAGAGACGCGGTCAGCGATATCATCCTGATCGTCGATAGCAGGGCCATCTCAGAAACTGGTCCTGTAAGTCGCAATTCACTCGTATACAGCACCAGAGCAGCGGCTAGCCTGTCTCAGTACTTCCTCGCGCGACGCGACTCGGTAGGACTTGTGACCTATGGAGACGAAATCGTTTCCGTCGACAGAGATACCGGCAAGAAGCAGTTGTTCGTGCTTTTGACCAAGCTTGCCGGAGCCATGGCTAAGGGTAACACTCCGCTGAAAATCGTCACAGACAGAATCATGCCTCACATCAACAGGGGAAGTCCTGTCATCATTCTAAGCCCGCTTGAGGACGATCCTACAGTGGTGAACGCAGTTAGGGACCTGCGGTCCAGGAACTTCGATGTCACAATACTCTCACCTAGCAGCCTTGAGTTTGAGTTCGATGCAAGGAGGCTAGACAGAACCGGTTACGAGGTTCTCAAGACAGAGAGAGACATACTACTCAGCGAATTGCGCGGTTTGGGCGCCTTCGTGATGGATTGGGAGCCTGATATGCTGCTAAATACCGCATTGGCAGGAGCTAGGGGATTCTAGGAGGCGTTTGAATGGCAGACGAAGTAGACGTAGATGGAGGCAGTGACACGGCGCACCTGTACGAGGGTAAGAAAGTCCGTTCATCCGCCCCTAGCAGGAAGAAGGCGGCTGGTCGCCTGAAGTCTAACACAGAAATTCCTGCTGATGCCATACCAGAGGTACATGTCCCTACAGTCATCGAGTCTTTCTTCGGAGGGCCGATAGTAAGCTCGACGAAGTTCCTTCCTCCGGATAGAATGGTTTCGACTTTGCAGCAACTCGCCACTGTGATTCTAGTCATGCTGGGGTTCCTGACCTTCATGGTCACTCCTGTTAGCGGGACCGTTTGGTTCTCAGTGGCTAATTCACTAGGATTACCCTCGGCCGGAGGAATTGTCCATCTGGTTCTGATGCTCGGCGGACTGACTGCTGGAATCTACGGCATTTCTCAAAGGGATCAAAGAGCGATTCTCATCTCATACGCTCTGCTCATTGTGGTTACTCTGAGATTTGCTGGAAGCAAGGTCGACTTCGGAATGGACCTTCTTCCGGAGGAGGAGATTTACCAGAAACTCCTGCTTCTTCTGTACGCTGTCTTCCTTGTGATGTACATAGAGTTGACAAGTGGCATCATCAGGTTCTCTATGCTCGACACATCAATCAGGACTGGCGAGGTCTATGTGATGCAAGTTACGAAAATTACTGGCAAGTACTACCGTTCTCTCATGATTACTCCTGCTGTCGCAGGGCTAGTGGCTCTGCTCACCCTGATGATTAACCTGATTATCCCAGGATTCGTTGGACTGTTCGATGAAGTCGCAGCTCATCGCCTCAGAGAGAGTGTGGAATTGACCAGCGTTTACGGAGTTGCCCTAGGTACCGTAATGGTGTTCACAATAATCGCTGCTATGTTCGCAATCAACCTGCCTCTAAGAATTCAGCAGATGCAGGAGAAGAATGCCTGATTACGACGGGCTCAGTAATTCTGCTGAAATGCCCAAGTCTGCAAGCACTAGCATCGCTACTGCCTCAGCCACAGGTGCAGCCCTAGGTCCGATGACCGGATCGTGTCTACCTCCCACCTTGAGAGGCATCACCTCATTGCTAGGCAGATGAAGGGTCATCTGCTCACGGGGTATGCTGCTAGGTGGCTTGAAGTGAACGATGATGCTGATTGGAGCCCCCGTAGTTATGCCGCCGATTGCGCCATCGGCGCTAGCAGAGTCAGATCCTTCCAGTATGGGGCCATCAGCACCCGGAATCCAGTTATCATTGTGCTCTGATCCTCTCATTCTGGAAGCTTTGGATCCTTGCGAGAACTCCACTGCACGGGCCCCTGGAATCGCCATCAAGCCTCGTGCTAGTGCTGGCTCAATTCCATCGAACCAAGGCTCTCCTAGGCCTATGGGGAGACCCGTAATCAAAATCTCAACACACGAACCGATTGAGTCGGCATCCATGCGTACTGATTCGATTATCTCGGACATTTCCCCTGCTGCTACGGGATCTCTACAATTCAGTCGCGCCATGTCTGAGGTCGGATCCGGTTCGGTTTCTCTGTCCAACACAAAGAGTGGTCTGGCTACAATATCTCCAACACTGTGTAAGTGAGCGTGACAGGACCAGCCTGCTTGGTCTAACAGAGACTTGACTTGGCTTCCTGCGGTGACCAATCCATAGGTGAGGCGGGCGGAATGAGAGCCTCCGCCTCGAGGGTCGTTGGAGCCATTCGAGCGTATGCTCTCGACCATGTCAGCGTGACCCGGTCGGGGTTGGTCGGGGAGGAATGAGTAATCAGATGGTTTTGCATCTGAGTTGCGAGTAAGCATCAGAATTGGCCATCCTGTGGCCTTTCCCTCATACACTCCAGAGAGCAATTCGCATTGATCGGTTTCCGATCTGGAAGACATGCCCTTTCTGCCGGGACGTCTGCTAGCAATAGCGCGGTTCAATTCATCTTCATCAATCGGAGTTCCTGCTGGGATTCCTTCAATTAGAGCACCGACGCAAGCGCCATGACTTTCTCCGAACAGGGTGACTTTGAGATCGTCACCTAGTGTCATTCCCATCCATCCACCTCTTCCTCGATACCTAGTTGGCGGGTGATTCGGGTTCTGACTACTTGCTCGCATGAGTCTTTGAGAATTTCAGCGGCGTCTTCCGAGCCGGTGAGACATATTGCAGCCACCGCGGGTCCTGAGCCACTGATACCAGCAGCTAGTGCCCCTCTGACAATCAGAGAATTGCATAGTCTGAGTGAGTCATCATCATTCATGGCTGCAGAGACTGCCATACCGTTGGTGGAGATTGCAGATAGCAATGAGCCGTTTGAGAGAGAAGCCAACGCCCTCTCAAACAGTTTTGTCTGAGACTTGAAATCAATTGAGTCAGCAGAGGTCGCTCTATGTCCTCTCAGGCCGATTATGACCTCTAGATCCTCTTCGAGATCCCCTTCCATCAGAACTGATTCTCTGGCTGGAACTGAGGGGTCGACTAATTTCCAACCAACCGATATGGCTGCCCATGCATCATCCATGCTCCCGGTAATCGTGCATCCTGCTCTGATTTGAGCCTCTACAGCCATGTCGACTATCTCGTAATCGCTCAATCCCGTCCAAGACGCCTGATCTAGGGCCTTGAGGGCAGCACACGCTAATGCCGAGCTTGACTTGAGGCCTTGTCCAATCGGTATCTCGCTGTCAATCTCCCATCCTGCATCATCAAATCGTGGATAGCCAGACTCTGCCCAGACCTGCATGACTGCTTCCAGTAATCCGTGCTCATCACTAGGTGAGGTTTCTCCTTCAACCAGTCTGACTTCGCACTGGAGTTCGATACCTACTGAGCACCCCTTACCCAGACCTGCTGCATGGAGGACGGATATCCCTCCATTCGCGGTTCCTGTTCCAAGTACGCTCATCTCTCGGCAACCTCCCCTGAAACTGCTTGTCCGATATGTCGCATGCTCTCCTCATTGAGAATCAGGATCTCTGAACCTTCTTCGATATTGGTGACTGAAACAGGCTCGCCAGAGGCTGAAATTAGGCGAACTGTCTCGGCCTGCTGGAGCATGATTTGTCCTTCATTCATCGGTGTAGAGAATCTGAGCATGATGAACGGTCTGCGCTCGACCTTGAGTCTACCAATCACGGCCCCTCGCTTTGAGCCGTCACTCGATAGGACCGCTACCTCGTCGCCGGCTTGAAGTTCGCTGAGATATCTCGTGGAGCCGTCAGACATCAAGACGTAGGCGTGAATCGCTCCTGCGTTAACTCTGAATGGCCTTGAGGGCACATACCCGGAAGGAATGGTCTCTGCGTGGACTAAGCATAGTGAGCCGGATGAGGAGCCGATTGCCATTCCCTCTCCTGGAGAGAGGCGCTCAATCAGGTCAACACATACTCTCTCACCGACTCCTGCTGATTCGACTGACAGTATTGCTGCAGGGACTAGTCTAGGGGCTTCCAATGTTTCAGCGAATTCGACAATCTCTGGAGCAATCTCCCTTGCTGCGGCCCAAAGTGACTCGTTACCTGCCTCGGGAGGAAGTAAGACCGCATCCACTCCATGCTGCAAAGAGAACGCTGCTCCGTTGAGGTCGATCTCTCGCGAGATTGCTGAGGCCACCTTTGTGCCGCTAGATGAGGCGGCTGCGACTATGTTCTCGAGAGGTATCATCGTCCAGTCGGCGCATCTTACCAATACCCAAGGAACGGATCCGATTAACGAGAGTGCCTCGTCCTGACCGTGGTGGTCGTCTAGAGTGACCTCGGCAACATCTGGGGCACTTCCAGACCAGACCCTGCTGACGCCTTCTGGTGTGTCTGGCGAATCGATTTCAGATGCATCGAGCCAAATTTCCATCACTGACCCCCAAGTAACTCTGATGCATCTTCGGCGGATTCCCCATCGTGGATAACCGCTCTAAGAGCAGCAACACGCGATTTCGGGTCATCACTGGCGAATACCTGTCTGCCCATGCATACTCCTGCCCCGCCAGCACTGATTGAGTCCTCAACTGTCTGGAGAGTCTCAAGGAAAGTTCCTCCTGATGGCCCACCTGCAATCAAAACGGGAATCGGGACTGCCTGAGTAACTTCTCTGAATGACTCAATCGAGCCTGTCCAAGGCACCTTGACAACGTCACACCCAAGTTCCCAAGCGAGGCGTGCTGCATGGGCTACTCCATTTGTTGAATCTTCATCAGAAATCTTGAGATTTGGGCCGCGTGGATACATCATTCCTAGCACTGGCATTGCGAGGGGAAATGCCTCTGTGGTTAGCCTTCCTAAGGATTCAATCATCTCGGTCTCGGCATCATCGCCGAGATTGACTTGACCGGAGACTCCCATGGCGCCGCGTTGCCAGCACTCTTCTGCGGTTGCCACGCTGACCTTGTGCTGGTCTCTGTCTCCACCGTGGACAGTGGAAGCGGAAACATGGCAGACAAAGCCGTGCCATCCAGTTGTATCTGCATGGTGGGTTAGTGCGCCCTTGTGCAGGACTATCGCATCAGCTCCTCCTGCAATGATGCTCTGAACTATTGAATCCATGTCCTGCAAGCCCTGCTCGGGATAGTTGGAAGCCCCGTGGTCCATAGGTATCCAGACTCCTCTCCCGCCGGGGAGGATTCTAGCCAGCCTGTCCTCCAGCGTATCCGCCATGCAACCTCGCTACTGCTTCATCACTTGAAAGGTGGTGTATTCTGGCATTTCCCGCAAAACCGCTCCCAAAGGGAGCGGATTACAGATTCATATCCACGATTAGAGGTGCGTGATCGGACACAACCAGCCCGCCTTCCCTGAGTACCTCAGCCGACTTGAACAGGGGTCTTGCAGCATCGTTTGCGAGAACATAGTCGATTCTCCAACCGCGATCCAACTCTCTTGCCCTGCCGCGGTTGGACCACCATGTATAGGGTCCTTTTCCGGGGCCGACATGGATCCTAAGCAGGTCGTGCCAACCGCATTCGAGGAGCCGTGTGAACCACTCGCGCTCATGGTCTAGGAACCCGGATGTCTTGCGATTACCAGAAGGGTTCCAGATGTCGTCTTCCTGATGGGCGATATTTAGGTCACCACACAGCAACGCCGGTTCATCGGAATCGATGAATTGCTTGGACCAAGTCAGCATATCCTCAATCCATGTGTCCTTGTACGCTTGGCGCTCAGAGCTGGATGATCCATTCGGCAGATACATGTTGACGCAGTGGAGTTTGCCGTGCTTGGTGTGGAGGACCCTGCCGTCGGGATCCAATGTCTCATCTAACTCAGTCTCGATACCACGTCCGACCTCACTGAGGCCTACTCGCGAACAGGTCATCACGCCGGAGTAACCCTTCTTCTGAGCAGGATGCCAGATAACATCGTGCCCTTCTGGAGGTTGCCACTCATCGGGCATCTGCTCGGGCAACGCCCTGACTTCCTGAAACAGCCAGACATCTGCGTCGATGCGTTTGGTGAAGTCGCTCAGACCCTTGCGGTGCGCGGCTCTGATACCATTGAGGTTCCAAGTTGCGACTCGCACGGACTAGCGCTACTGTGAGAGGTCTTTGACCTTCTCGACTAGGTCCATCTTGCTGACTCGCCAAGTTCCAATCGGTGTTGATAGTACAGAGATGACCACTACCACTAGAATCAATTGGAGTGTGCTAGCGAAATTCGGTTGCAGAGTGAAGTAGAACGCCCATTGCACGAGTTGTGAAATCAGATATTGTGCCATTATGATGGTGAATGCGGCCGAAAGGATTCCTCCAATCAGTCCGATTGCGAAGTGCTCACCTAGCATCATCTTCCTGATTATAGACATAGGCGCACCCAGAACTCTTAGGGTTGCAAGTTCTGAGTCCCGCTCACTGAGGTTCATCAGCAGGGTGATTGAGAGTACTGCGACTGCAATCAGGATTCCAAGCCCTAGAATCGCATTGTAGATGCCCTGCTGCTTCTCTAGTAGAGAGTCGAATGAGTCAATCATGTCCTGTCTCTGTGTGATTCCGACTGACATCTCACCTACCTGATCATCCAACTCTACGCCATCGGGGAGTGACAGGAGGATGGAAGTCGCTTGCAAGCCGATGGCATCAGACAAGTCGGAGCGGTGGAAGTAGACCGTCCTCGAGACCTCTCCTCTGGTTACTCCGGTTATCTTGACTTCAAGTGAGAATGGGCCAAACATAACGGTCTGTGTCTGACCAATCTCCCATTCGAGGAACAGCATAGTCCCCTCATCGACTATGACCTCAGGAGTGCCCGCCCCTAATGCGGGTAACTTTCCTTCAACCAATTCAATTGGAATCATTGCATCGTCAGCGGTCGAGATGACATCCAATCCATAGGCTAGGAACTGTCTGGTATCGCCCTCGGCATTGCCTGGGAACACCAGCATGGCCTCGTAATCCGCATCGTTACCCTCGGCCCATTCAATGACTGCTGCTTCGCCTCCGAATGGTACGTTCACCTGTGCATCCCAATTCTGGTCGGCTCCGCTGACCAAATTCTCCATGGAGTCCATCATCATCGACATGGTGCCGAAGATGAGCATTGAGAGTCCGACTGCGAAGAAGGTGAAAACCAGCCTCATCGGCTTCCTGACACTAGATCTGACGGTCAGACCCACCGTGGTGGGTAGACGCGAAGTCAGCCTCTGGATTCCGCGCGAGGAAATCCTGACTTCGTTTTGCCCTCTCAGTATGTCGAGTGGTTGGATGGTAGATGCTTCGTAAGCGGGTTTGATTCCGGCAATCAAGACTACCGCCATCGAGATGCCGAGGTTCTGTAGAATCAGCGATGGCTCGGTACTGAATCCGATTGCTGGAATACCAATAATATCCTCATACATCGTTACCATGGCTGGCCCACCGAAGACAGCCCCTAGGATGATGCCAATCGAAGAACCGAATATTCCGATTGCTATAGGCGCTAGAATAAACCCGGGCATAATGGCTGATTTTGGGACTCCAAGAGTGCGTAGAATTGCAATCTCTCTTGCCTGAGACTGAATTAACCTCTGTAGGCTGAGGAAGATTGTGATTCCAGCGACCATAGCAATCATCCCAGTGATGATTGGATAACTCATACTGGCACCCTCAGCATCAGCGCGCAGGAATTCGACTGAGGTTACTCCAGATCTGTCGTAAGTGATGAATGAGGAATCATCGTTGTCCATTACCGTTTGTCTGACATAGACGATAGCTTGGCTAAGACTCTCTCCTTCGACTTCTACTGTAGACTGAAGGTCGAATTCAGGGGTGCCTTCGACGTCAAGGAGTAGTAGATTGGCAGAACCTGCACTCAGATTGCCTAGGCGCTCAATTCCAGAGTCGGACAGATATCCGGTAACGAATGTTCCGGGATCTGCTGGAAGGATGGATCCTTCCACAGCGTAGTAAAGGTGGTATGGATGGTAACCGATTCCAACCACAGTGAAGTTCATGCTACCATGGCCAGCACCAATCGAGACTACATCTCCGACTACGATACCCATACCAGATGCAGCATGCTCATCCAGCACTATCTCGTCATCTGCGGCCGCCAGTCTGCCTGAGCAACAATCGTGGTCCGGCATCCAGACCTTGTCTATCCAGCCCTCGTCGATACCATGCCAGACAGCAGGAACAAGTTTCTCATCACCTTCTTCGGAATGAAACATCAGGCCATCCACTACCACTCTTGGCTCACATGAAACCAGAGGCAACTCAGGGTCGGGCCAGTTCTGCGCTATCTCAGAGCATAGTGAGTCAGCGATTTCGCCGTCCCATGTTGATGCTGTGTTCTCGACCCAAATATCTGCGAGATTAACTCCATCATCCTCATCGGCGTAGATATTGTCGTACAGGTTGTGAACCGAGTTAGCATAAGTCCCGAACGAGATTCCGGCAAACAATCCGACAGCAACCATGCTGACTACCGCGAATAGCATCAACCTCCTTTTCATCAGACTCCTTGCGAGGCGCTTGGTCAGCAGACTGGACACTCGATCACCTCATCCAATCGGGTCATCTGAGACAATTTTGCCGCTATCGAGTCTGACTACTCTGGTTGAGTACTCGACAAGAGACTCGTCGTGAGTCACGAAGACGCAGGTAATCCCCTCAGCCTGGCAAGCCTTCACCAAGACTTCCATGACCATGGCCGATGTCTTGGAATCGAGATTTCCAGTCAGTTCGTCTCCGAGGAGTAAACGTGGCTTCTTGGCCAGACTCCTCGCAATCGCCACTCTCTGCTGTTGTCCTCCGCTAATCTCGGCTGGGAATCTGTCGACTTCCTCGCTAAGCCCCACAAGGTCGAGCAGTTGACGTGCGCGGGCCTCATCTCGGCCTCCTGCTAACTCCTGAATCAGAGTGATGTTCTCAAGCACTGTGAGGTCCTGTAGCAGATTGAAGAATTGGAACACATATCCGATATTGTCTCTCCTGAATGATGTGGCTTCCTCACTGGCCTTTGCCATAGGTCTAGAGTAAGAGAAATAATGCAAGGGATAGAATAGGATGCGTAAGAGAGGTCGTAAGGGATTGAACCAAGCAGTGCGACTCTCGGTAGTTATTCGATTCCACCATCTAAGTGGAATTTCAGGAGTCCTAGGTACATCCTCACCTGCAAATCTGTACGAACCAGCAGTCGGGCTGTCTAGGGCTGATATACAGTTCAGCAGGGTCGTCTTACCTGAGCCCGAGGGGCCGAGCAGGATTATTCGCTCACCCTCATATATTTCCAAATCAATTCCATCTAGGGCTCTTACTGTACCAGCGGCCATGTGGTAGTGCCTCTCCAGCCCTTTCATTCTCACTAGTGACCTAGACATTCGAACTACTCCGTAGTTCGTGCGAGCAGAATCCACTAATCAACTACTCGGAGGCACCTGAGAAGAAGGCCATAGAGTCCCTGAACAGTTCTTCTCTGCGCCTGATTCTGTTGTCTCTAATCTTCAACCAAGTAAAAGCCACAGCGATTAGCAAGATGACTGGGATGATAGCCTCAGCGTGATATCGCTCCATGAACTCAATTATTCCCCTAGCGGTATATGCCCATGTCAGAGAGGCTGCTGTACCTCCAATCAGGCAGGCTGCAAGCACCCTCTCAAAGGGCATTCTGGCCACCAGTCCTAGCATGGCTCCGACAAGGACTCCGCTAGCCATGAAAGGAATCCATACGAACACGATTAGTCCCCAATATCCGTACTTGTCGATGCGATCCTGGTTCTTGTGAGCGACATACTCCACAGAAGACAGGATGTCCCCCATGAACGGGTTTTGGAGCAAGGCTCCTGCAATCCCACCGCGCTTAGCCACCATCGCCTCACCGGTGTACTCATTCACGCCTTGTTCAACCCTCCCAGCTACTGCCCGATCTGCTAGAGTTGACTTCTCATTTCGTGCACTTACGACCAGTGAGCGGCCAGTAAGGTGTTGAGCAATGTCAGCTCTGAGATGCTCCTCCAAGTCGTCTTGCAGATCCTTGTATGTGGGCTTGAATAAGAAATAGGCAAAGCGTTGTACTGGGCGGTAAATCACTCTGATGAAGACTGCATCTTCGTCGGCCATCACTGCTGAGCCGAAGTCGACGAGGTCGTGCTTGCGGAACCAACGCGCCAAGCTCTCGTGCACGGCGGTGTCGAGACGGCCGAAGGCGCTCATC
>CAXEUQ010000011.1:0-12326 GCA_963999425.1 uncultured Candidatus Poseidoniales archaeon
ATGGATGCTAAGGTATCTTACAAGGCCCAACATGTTCGTCCCAACTTCAATGGAACAGTGCAAGAATGGCTTGATTCGGAACTTGCCGGCAAATGGAGAAGTGGTGAATTTCACACTCAGGTTATTCGAACTCTACAAGTGGATAAGATGCTAGATTTGCAGGCCACTAAACTTTCAGGAGGAGAGCTTCAAGCTGTTAGTATTGCTATTTGCCTAGGAAAGGAAGCTGACTTGTACTTGTTCGACGAGCCTAGTGCCCATCTAGATTCGAATGCTAGAATGGAAGCTGCCAAGGCAATCAGAAGAACAATGGAAAGTAATGAGAAAGCAGCTATGGTGATTGATCATGATACTTACTTCCTAGATATTGTGAGTGATTCAATATTAGTGTTCCAAGGAGAAGGTGGCAGTCATGGACAGGCTGTTGGTCCTCTTTCACTTCGTAAGGGCATGAATCTTTTCCTATCTGATGCAGAAGTCACCTTCCGCAGAGACATTGAGTCACATCGTCCACGGATAAACAAGCCTTCAAGCAGAAAGGACCGTGAACAAAAAGCATCTGGAGAATACTTCTACTCTGATTAAGTGAACCATTGGATTATTGAATGTTGAATAGGACGTGGTGACGTGACTGATGAGCCAGTTGAAGAGCCCGAGGAGGAGGTTGTCGAGGAACAGGACCCTGTGGCTGCTTTGGAGTTGAGAGTCGAGGAATTGGAAAAGGAACTCCAGTACTCTGCCGCAGAGATGGTCAATGTCAGACAGAGGGCCGCTCGTGACCGCTCTGATGCGATTAGATATGGTGGCATGTCCCTCGCGCTGAGGATGCTACCTCTACTCGACAGCCTAGAGAAGGCTCTAGAAACAGGAGAGACAGAGGATTCAGGGTCTCTGGGAGAGGGTGTGCGCCTAACTCTCGAGGGGGCTAGGGCGGCCATGGAGTCCGAGGGAATAGTCAAGATCGAGGTCGATTCGGCCTTCGACCCCACTACCATGGAGGCAATCGCCACGGTCCCGGTGCCTGAAGGTGGAGAGGCTGGCTCGGTTATCGAAATCGTCGAAGACGGGTACATGTACCATGACCGTATCCTGCGTGCTGCTAGAGTGATAGTGGCAGAGGATGAGTGAGTGTCGACCGATTTGATTGACCCTGACATACGTAAGGCGCATACTCTGCCTTCCCGGTTCTATACTGAGGAGTCGTCTTTCGAAGAAGTAATCAGCCGGTTCTCCGAATGTTGGCACTTCGCAGCGCATGAGAGTCAGTTGGTCGAGAACAACGTGCTGCCTCTAGATCACATTGAGTCGCTGCTTGGAGAACCGATGTTACTGACTAGTGAAGATGTCATCAGATGCCTGTCGAATGTTTGCACGCACCGCGGCATGCTGGTAGCCACCGAGTCCTGCAGCGTATCGGCCCTGCGCTGCGGTTACCACGGCCGTACCTTCGGATTGGACGGTTCTATGCGCAACATGCCAGAGTTTGATCGGGTTGAGGGTTTTCCCAGCCGATCTGACGACCTGAAAGAATTCGACCTGAAGCGTTGGAAAGGCCTGCTCTTCACTGGAATCGATCCGAGCCGATTCACTGACTGCCTCAAGGAGCTCGAAGATAGGATAGGATGGATTCCGATAGAGGACTTTGGGCACGACCCATCGCGCCACCGCTCGTACGATATCGATGCCAACTGGGCGCTTTACGTCGACAACTATCTCGAAGGTTTTCACATCCCCTATGTACACGGTGATTTGCACGACGAGCTCGACTATGACTCATACAGTACCGAGTTATTCGAAGGCGGTGTGCTTCAGTTAGGTATTGCCCGCGATAGAGAATCCTGCTTCGACTTACCTGAATCTTCTCCTGACTATGGCCGTTCGATTGCAGCCTACTACTACTGGCTCTACCCGGGCTTGATGCTTAACTTCTATCCTTGGGGGCTTTCAGTTAACTTAGTCGTGCCACTCGCAGTTGACCGAACCAGAATCATCTACCATGGATTCGTATGGGATCGTTCAAAATTAGGAGAAGGGGCAGGAGGAAATCTCGACAAGGTGGAATCTGAAGATCAAGACATTGTGGAGGCGGTTCAAAGGGGAGTGAGGTCAGGAGCATATGACAGAGGGCGTTATTCACCAACTAGGGAAACAGGAGTTCATCACTTCCACAGAATGCTAACTTCCTGACGGGAAATTGATAACCCATGCTGGCATGAGCCGGAGCATGAATGAGAGAGCGAAGTCGAGAATCGCCATATTACTAGTAACATGTATGCTTCTTTCTGGCTGTACCGGCGATACGGATACCGAGGAACCAATCAGCGAGGACATTCCTGGCTGTATGGATGAAAATGCAGAGAATTACAATCCTGATGCAACAGTTTCGGACAGATCCTGTGTTTACGCCGAGCCTGAGCCAGAGGGGCCCGACGTAAATCTGAACTCGAAGTCCGAGTTCTGTGACGATGTCAACCCTCATCACTGCATGCTTCCTTTCCCGGCGCCCGCGTTCCTAGTTCAGGATGAGACTACGATGACAGGTTACAGACTCGACATTTCTGGAGAGGCAATTCCTGATTCAGGGTCCGTTGAATCTGGTGAGTTTCATATGCTCAACAGGTTGGACGGATACAGCCCTTCGACTCAGATCTTCACAACCTTCGATGTCGTTCCTGATATCACCGGACTGGCTGGCCATAATAGCATCGGAGATTCTCTGAGCGACAATCATGAGACCGTATTGATTAATCTGGAAACTGGAGAGAAGTTGCCCCATTGGGTTGAGCTTGACCAGAGGAGTCAGGATGATGAGCCTACCTTCGTTTATGTCAGGACATTGGGTGGCCTAGACCACGATACTTCCTATGGCGTTGCATATAGGAATCTCAATGATGCAGATGGTAACTCAATAGAGGGTTCGCAAGCCTTCGTAGCCCTTAGGGACGGATTGAGCACTGACTCCAATCAGATTGAAAATCAGAGGAGTCAGTATGAGTCTCTGTTTGATGCACTTGGGGATGCAGGAGTAGATAGGGCTGATTTGCAAGCGGCTTGGTTCTTCCACACAGCTTCAACTGCCTCAATCCTTCAGGACATAGTTACAATGCGCAACGATGCTGAACAGCGTTTGGGCGATGGAGGAGTTGGATGCAATATCGAAGAGGTAATCGACAACTACGGCGAGGATAACACCACATACAGGCTAATCAGAGCGACAGTGACAACTCCTCAGTACATGGAGTCGGACTTCCCTCCCTCGTCAATGCGTAGGGATTCTTCGGGAGTACCTGAGTTCATCGAGTTCAGGGAGGTCGTTGTGACAATTCTGATTCCACAGATCCTCGCAGATGAGGGCACCTCTGGTCTTATGACAGTGCTCGGGCATGGATTCATGGGCAGCGGTGACGGGATGGTGGCTGGTTCCAGACACAGTGCAAACATGACAGGTAGAGTAATGATTGGTACCGACTGGAAAGGCTGGAGTCATGACAACGACTACGACGCATTGACTTACTCTCTAATCAATGTCGAGTACTTTCAACACCAACAGGAAAGGCACATGCAGTCAATCATCAATAATCTGGCTATGATTAGGACTTTCTCAGGTGTGTGTTCCGATATTCCAGAGTTCCAACATGAAGGGGTGAATCTGGTCGATGTTTCGAATATAGACTACTACGGGGTTTCTTTCGGAGGCCTACGTGGCCCTGCGGTGATGGCAATGATTCCGGAAGTTGATAGAGGGGTCCTTTGGGTAGGGGGCTCATCCTTCACACACCAGATTGAGAGGTCTACACACTACACCAATTTTGATGTCCTCTTTTCAGAGGTAATCGCTTACCCATCTAGGAACGATAGAGGAATCATGATTGCAGCAATGCAATCACTATGGGACTCCACTGATGCTGAAACATTCCTGCCATTCCATAACGAAGGGTTGGCAGCAATGGTTCATCCGTTTGAGATGCTGTACATCACCTCGATGAACGATTTTCAAGTGACTACACTGAGTTGTGACAGAGCTGTCAGGACAGCCGGATTGAGCAACTTGGAGGCTTCTGCATGGCACCCTTGGGGAGTTGAGTTGGATTCTGGTCCGTTCAGCGGCTCTGGAGTGGTTTACTTCGACGGAGGATTCCCTGCAGTTCCTGAAGGAAATCTGGCCGGATCTATGGAATATCACGGTACGGCGCACGGTGCTCTAGGTGGACTCCCGGCAGCCTACAACATGGCCTTCGAATATCTTGATTCAGGACTCATCAGCGATACTTGCGATGGTTCCTGTACCTTCGTAGGAAGTTGGTGATTAGCCGACCGGTTCGCCGCCCTCGCCCAAGAAGGCGAGGCGTCGCAGGGCGTCATTTCTGACCATATATTCGACTACAACAGACGGAATGGTCTGAGACAACACGGCTCTTACCGCTTCCTCGTCACCGATGGTGGAGAGCATTCTAGCAGTCTCCCTAACTCTCCATCCCTCGAAGCTCTCGCGATTCTCTAGTGGTGTCGTCACAACTTGCCATCCAGCGACTCCGTAGAGTTCTGCAGATGGTGCATCGCTAGTGAAAAACACGCCTGCTGAGCCGTGATACTGCTCAGCATGAGCGACCCAGTTAGGCGGGTCATCGATATCTGGTATTGAAACTATTTTCACATCCTGTATTCCAGATTCAGATAGCCACGCCTCGACCATAGCAGTCCTCTCATCGGCGCTCCATGGGTTCTGTAGTGACTCCTCCCTGTTTGAAGAGCCGATGGCAATGATGAGAGGCAGATCTGGTGCATTTGACCTGCGCCACTCCTGAGCAGCGAAGAGGAGTGATTCATGGCCGCGGTGGAATGGTTGGAAGCGCCCTAGAACGACCACTCCTAGAGACGGTGGTGACTTGGGAGGAAGTGGTGTAATGGGCAGTTCTGTCAAGCCTCCACCTCCAGTAAATCCAACGGCGAATACGAGTCCAGAGTCCAAAACGTGGGTTCGAGATATTCCCTGCCAATCAGCATGGAAAACCCTTCATTCCTATGTCGCTCAAGGAACGAGAAGAGGGTGTCGCTCGCCCCTCTGTGGGATTCCATGGTCGGCAGTATCCTTGGATCCTCAGAGGGCTCCATGGTCTCCCCGAGTTCTTGCCTCCTGTTCATCCAATCTAGAACTACTGACTCCGAGTAAGATACTCTGTCGGATGCTGCCAATGCATCAGATAGCTCCGACCACATCTTGTGACTGAGGAACTCATTTGCCGAAATGTCCCTGTCCAGTAGGGGCTCGACATAGAGGAAGAGTCTCGCATCCCAACAGCGCCATTCGCCCAAAGAACACCAATGGGCCAGATTAAGCACCAATTCGCAGATTGAATGCTCGTCCAGATTCTGATTGGCTATAGTGGTAGTTCGGTCGATATTAGCCTTGGTATCGGACCACTCTAGGATATCTCCCTCAAGATCGACATCGAATGGCCGATGGAGACTAGGATCGGCATCTGGACGGAGATTCCGCATAGACTGCGAGCCCATGCCGTCGAACAACTCTTCCAAGGGCATCGAAAGCAGTTCTTGGAGAGCCTTTCTGTCGACCAGTTGCAGGATGATGTCGGCCATCGTCTCCCCTCATACTGACCAACGGGGGGTACGCAAAGAACCCTCGCTCGGCTCTGCCGAGCGATGAGATGCCACCGGATTCAATAACTCGGGGCCGGGCGTCGGATTCGCTGGAAAGCAGGAGGCAGTGCCTTGGCCACCATTGATGAGCAGATTCAATCCCTCGAGGATGAGATTGGCAAAACCAAATACAACAAGTCCACTCAGGGCCACATTGGAAAACTGAAGGCGAAGATAGCCGCTCTCAAGGCCCGTAAGGAGAAGGCTCAGGCTCACGCCAAGTCCAGTGGTGGTGGACCGGGCTTTGAAGTCAAGAAATCAGGAGATGCTTCGGTTGCTCTGGTAGGATTCCCGAGTGTTGGTAAATCTAGCCTGATTTCTCAGTTGACTGAAGCCGACTCTAATGTCGGGGAGTTCGCATTCACGACTCTTACTTGCATACCCGGTCTGATGGAGCACCGTGGCGCCAAGATCCAGATTCTCGACCTCCCCGGACTAATCAAGGGTGCGGCGGACGGCAAGGGAAGGGGTAGGGAAATCCTGAACGTGATTCGCAGTTCCGATATGGTTCTGTACGTAGTTGACCCGTTCCAGAAGTCTCACTTCGACATACTAAATCAGGAACTTTGGAAATCCGGCATGAGATTGAACCAACAGCCGCCTCAGGTGTTCATCACGAGGACCAAGCGAGGAGGTATAGTCGTCCGCTCCACAGTAGAGCAGACCAATCTGACCGAGGAGGAGATACAGGCCATCGTCCGCAGCTTCGGGATAGTCTCTGCTACTGTTACGTTGCGTACCGACGTCACCGATGACCACATCGTTGATACCTTAGCTGGCAGCCGTATCTACAGTCGCGCCGTTGTAGTACTGAACAAGATTGATTTAGCTACAAAGAAGGATATCAAGAGAGCCAGGGGCACGCTCCCAGAAGGCTGGCCTGTGCTCGAGGTTTCGGCCAAGACAGGAGAGGGGATTGAGGAGATGAAAGACTTCATCTTCGATCATCTGCACTTCATGTCGATATATCTCAAACCTCAGGGCAAGGAAGCGGATTTGGTCGAGCCTTTGATTGTCAAAGATACTTCGACAGTACGGGATGTCTGCACTAAGCTACATCGCGACTTCGTGCGTAAGTTCCGCTATGCTAGGGTCAAGGGCCCTAGTGCCAAGTTCGATTGGCAGCGCGTGGGTCTAGACCATGTTCTGAAGGATGAGGATTTGCTCACCATCATCGTTCGCAAGTAAACTCGCTCAGCGATGTATTCACGAACGGTACGCCTACACGGTGCATGGACGAAGCCTCAGGGGATGTCCTGCCTCGCGCAGCCCTGAGGGGACTCATCGAGCACATGAGAAGGAGAGTGTACCTGCTCGGGGCCGTATTCCTGATTGGCTTCGTGGGCGGCTACCCTGCTGCAACGGAGATAATCGAGTGGTTAATCGAAAACGATGGATACCTTCCGGAAGGAGTTCACATCATCATACTACAGCCGATGGAGGCTGTACTCCTCAGACTGAGAATCGCTGCCAATATAGGGCTGGCTTGCGTAGTCCTAGCGATTCTGATGGATTTCGGCTGGAATGGCCGAAAGATTCTGTCTGAAACATACAGGAGGAAGTTTGTTCCAACTGGGGGTGGATTTGGAGGACTTATGTTCGTCCTGCTGAGTATGACTGCTCTTGCAGCGGCTGGTGCTACTTACTCTGATGGAATCCTCATCCCAATGCTGCTCGAATACTTGTCAGAGGACGCTGCGTCCTCAGGATTGGAATCAACTTGGCAGTTGCAGGCCTGGATTGGTTTCATCGTCGGGTTAATCTTCGCATCAGTAGTAGGATTCCAAGTCCCCTTGGCCGTTCTGCTGATGCTGCGTTACGACTTGATTGAACGAACCAGTATCACTGAGAATCGTGAAGTTCTGTGGTTCGCAGCCCTTGCATTTGGCGCTCTTCTCTCGCCCCCCGACCCGCTCTCACTCTTCCTAGTCGGCGGGCCGGTGTTAGTGCTGCTAGAGGTCGCGCTGGTGATTGACAGGTTGACTAGTCGAGGCTGATGCCTCGGTTCCTTGCATCCTCTTCCCTAGCTGCTGCTCTTCCGTCCTCGACATCGACCATTCGCATCATCAGAGCTCCGATCAAAATTAGCAAAGAGATACTGAATACTCCAACTCTGCTATCAAACATGACTGTCAGAGTAGCATAAATGAGAGGTCCAATGAAAGCAGCTACCTTACCGAAGAATCCGAAGAATCCGAAGAATTCTGCACTTCTAGTCTCGGGCACCATTTGCCCAAACATGCTTCTAGACAACCCCTGAGATCCTCCAAGAAGGGTTCCCATTCCACATCCTAGTATGAGAAATTGCAGCCCTACAGTGAGTCCCAAAGGCTCCCATACAATGTCTCTGACAGTGCTGGGAATTGAATCCAATGGGCCATCCCCTAGGTTAGTTGGGTGATCAATTCCTACCGAGTTAGAGGAGTCCAATGGCCCACCAGAAATACTAGCGCTAAACCTTGTTTCTTCCACTGAATTGAGAAATTCTTGGATTAATGTCTGGTCGCTAGCTTCTGCCATGTGGGGATCTTCGGCAGAACTGCCCCACTTCCAATCGTATATGCCGCTACTTTCGCCTATCTCGACCGGGAGGATACTGGAATAGGCCTCTGCCCATTCCTGCTCATTGAATTCTTCATCGGAAAAATCAGTCTTCTGAGCAATGCTGTAATCGAAGTTGTAGTTCATGTAAGATACATATCCGCCGGCAGTGCTGAGTCTCTCTTGGAGCCATCTCTGAGATTTTTCCGATGGGCTACTCATGTAGTCATATGGATCCGTGCCTGCATCGATTTCTTCCTGATTAGTATACCAGTCCCCATCTATATCGTAATCAAATGAGTCGGCGATACCATCACCATCCGAGTCCCACTCAAAGAGGACATCATATTGGTCGTGTGAATCTAATGACAAGGGTGCGAATGCGCAGGCGGCGAAGCAAAGAACTACCCAGCCAACTAGTGATGCGTTGAGGGCCTTTTTTGTCCCCCAATTGTTGGCTAACTTGGTAAATCCTAGAGCGCTCGGCCAAGCAACGAATTGTATTGCTAGGATAGTTATCATGAGTTCAGTTGTTGTAACTCCTAGGACAGTGGATCCGAATACACCCCCCATGGCAGTAACTGTGTTTATTCCATCGATGAAGAAGAAGTAAGCAAGCATGTAGATGAATAATGTCCGAAACTTGCTGACTTCCTTCAGAGTCTCATATACCTCAGAATATGCGCCACCCCTTCCAAAGAGCATCTTCGCCCATCTATCGCTGAGACTTTTTTCGGGAGACTTATGCTCTAAAGGAGGTTCTGGCACATACTTGAATGTCAGAAGCGCGAAACCATACCACCAGATTCCAGCGGATGCTAGACAAAGTCTGATTACGAAGTCTCCACCGACTCCAAGAACTAGAATGAAATGGATTAGGAGGAGGATTCCCCCGCCCAGATAACCGTAAGCGAATGCGCGATTGGAAATATCGTCCATCTCGTCGTCTGTACCCATATGCGGCAGCATGGCATTGTAGAATACCCCCGCACCATTCAGGCCGATGTTTGCAAGCAGGAAGAAAACCATCAACCAAATCCATTCTGAACCGGAATAGAGGAAATCGAATCCAATTAGAAAAGCAGAACCCGCTCCAAGATATGTCAGATACTTCAACCACGTCATTTTGATTGGTCTTCGATCGGCTATTACTCCGAATGCTGGAGCCAAGATTGCAACCAATAGGGTGGCTGCAGCTACGGCATAGGCCCAAACGGCATCTCCAGTCATGTCGATATTGCCTATCGTCGTTGTAAGTCCGTTCGCCTCAAGAAACAGATATGCGTACCAAGCAGGAAGGATGGCTACTGTTGTGCTCGTCTCAAATGCTGATTTACCCCAATCATAGAAGGCGTACCCCCTAACTGCTTGAGGGTCTGCTGCGCGGTCCAATTCTACTGTCTCTGACATGGCTATACCTACTGTGCGGTGGGAGAACAAGGGTTTGAGCATTGGGGCGGTCGAGAACTTGGCTCGTCCGTGCATTCTTGGACCTGATACGTCTCGTGGTGTCATGCCATGGCAGCAGCCGCCCGAGAACTCACTCGCTGCTCTTGTCCACGGTATGCAGGTTTCCGACGGAGTCGAGCTGGACCTCAGACTGTCTGCGGATGGCGAATTGGTGGCATTCCACGATACAATGACTTCAGACGGCAGGTACCCTGAATGCGAGGATTCGTCCTCAATGCCTAATCACGTCTGCACCTTCGACGAGATGCTTGCTGAGCCCGGTTTCACCGAACCCTGGTTAGAAGGCAGTAGGTTCGCATGTATCGAACTCAAGACCCCTCATCCCAGCAGCGGCAAGACCGGTTGGGTGATGTCGGGCGAAGCTAGGACCGAGCACATGCGCAAGATGATCGAGTTGGTCGATGAAGCGCTGGAGCCGTTGGACATTGGGCAATCCAGCACCGTGGTCTACTCGTTTGAGCCCAAGTTACTCAAGGCGGCCAAGAGAGCAGGTAGCAACCTGCGTTTCGCAAGACTGGTGCCGTATCTCAGGCCGTGGGGTAGCAGTTCCGTGAAGCGAATTTTCGCAACTCCCTACTTCATCGCACTGTCCCTACCTAGGCTGATGCGGCTACAGCGTAACGTCGGCGCTCCGATGCTGCCTGCAGCTCTGCACTATCTCGACGGGACAAAGCGACACCTTACCATCGGCACGACAGTTGGCTTACACGGAAGGCAGTTGACGAATCTGACTCGGAAGAGAAAGGGTTTCCCAGTATTCGTCTGGCCGGCGAAACCCCGTGTGGAGCGAGCACTGTTGGACGCCGGCTTAACCGCGATTTCGGACGAGTTGTCGCCCGAAGTCACTACTTTACCTACTGGTGAAGCCAGATGGCTGAGGCCTGCCACCCAGCCATTGAATCCAGAGCATCAGAACAAGTTGGACTCTGCCGAGACTGAACATCACGCATCGGTAATTGCAGAGTTGAAAAGTGAAGTCGCGCCCTGGGTCGAGTTATCTGACTCAGAGAAGAGAGAATTTCTTGAGGACTGGAGAAAGAAGTGGCTCTGGGAGAGGGATTTCGAGACTCTAATGGCTGAGTCATCTGAATCAAGCATGCCTTGGGAAGTATCCAGAATAATCGGACACAGGGGGGCAGGGCGGACCTATGGCACGGGCTGACTACTCTAGGCGCTGATGCGGTTGCTCTCGAGGTATGTACTTCGGTCTGTAGATTGGAGTACCTCTGCCACCTCTAGCACTTCTCTCATCAAGAATCTGAACGCAGATTCCAGCCACTCGGGCCCAGCCGAAGAAAGTGGTGTAGTAGTCTGGTTTGCGGAAGCCGACCGAATGTAGCAAACTTCCGCTTGCAATGTCCACATTCGGGTACGGGTTGCTGATTTTCGGAATCTCCTTGAGGATTGGAGGGACGACTTCTCTCAAGGCTGTCACTATCTTGTAATTCTCATCCTCTGGGCAAATCTCAGAACCAAGTTCAATCAGCAGACGAGCCCTCGGATCCTCGGCCCTGAGTACTCCGTGTCCGAAGCCGTAGATTGGTCTCCTAGCAGCCAACTCGGAGCGGACGAACTCCTCAATCTCGGCTGGGTCTGAGGTTCCGATGCGCTGGACAAACTCAAGACAGGCTTGATTCGCTCGGCCATGCAGCGGGCCAGACAGTGCGTTCATCGCACTTGCAATAGATGCGTAGATTGAGGCCCGTCCCGAGGCGACCGCTTTGCCAGAGAAAGTCGAGAGGTTACCGCCTCCGTGATCCATGTGCAGGATGAAGAAGAACCTCAGTACTCGTTCCATCCTCTCGGCCTCCTCGCCCTCAACCCCCAGCATGTGTACGAAGTTCTCAACCAGTCCCAGCTCGGGCTTACGCGGTCTGAGATCCTCAGGCTTACCGCCACGCAGCAGGAACAGTCTCGCCATCAACTCGGGCATGCGGGCAATCAGATTCATCGAGTCGGACCTAGTATCTCCCGTGGAGTCAGCCGCACCTAGGGCCATTATGCCGATTGCCAACCAGTCCATCGGGTGACCACTGCCTGGTGTCAGTGACTCAAGAACCCTCAACGCCCCGGTCGGCATCTCCTCTGCACGGTGGGCGAGTTCCGCTCTGAAAGTCGCAGACTCCTCTTCAGTCGGAAGTCTCTTGTTCATCAAGAGGTAAATCACATCCTCTTCTTCCAGATTGGCGAGGTCGCCGACCGGATAGCCGACGTAATGCACGCCTTCGATAGGGTCGACGAAGGAGGTCCTGCACGTGCCCACGGGTATCCCGCGCAGACCGGTGTCTAGATGGCCCTCAGTGATGGTGAATAGTGCGTCATCGTCACCCATGTAATCGCCTAGCATTAGACCTAAACAGTAGTCAATGATAACTCTTCGGACAGTAGATTAGTGAATTGAGAGTTGGATAGTGATTAGAAATTGTACTGAATTGAAGGAAAATTCCCCCGGAATGGTGAAATCATGAGAGTTTGCAGTGATACTTGTGACCGATTGGCGCGACCGCTTGGACGAGTTGGACTCGGAGCACCGTCACATGCTGGAGGGCGGTAGCCTCAGCCAGTTGTTTCTGCGCTACCCGCTATATGTCTCACACCCCGTATTCATCGGCTCCTTCTATGGATTCCTAGTCGGCCTCACCCTATTGCTACCATAC